>CAYPQR010000232.1:0-5308 GCA_964412865.1 uncultured Intrasporangiaceae bacterium | reverse complement strand
CCCTACGGATCAGGTCCGGCGAGATCCGCGGGTTGCCCGCAACCACCGTGAGCCCGCCGACGAGTTGCAGCGAGGCCACCTCGCGGCGCCGCGCCATGTCGTAGAAGCCGAAGTCGACCTCGCTGTAGCCGACGCAGACGTCCGCCGCATAGGCACGACTCGCGAGCCATCGCCCTGGCGGAGCCGTGACGACGGCCTGCCGGTCAGTCCACGGCGTCCAGGATGCAGAACTCGTTGCCGGAGGGGTCTGCGAGCACCGTCCACGGCAACGCATCGACTCCGGGGAACTCGAGGACGGTCGCTCCGAGTTCGCATGCGCGCCCGACCAGATCGCCGTCTGCCGACTCGGCACGCACGTCGAGGTGCATCGCGTTCTTGCCCGACTTGGCCTCCGGCTCGGGGCAGAACTCCAGCACCGGGCCGACGCCCGCGGGGTGCCTCAAAGAGGAGGGCGCGACACCGTCATAGGGCGTCCATCCGCAGATCCGGCCCCAGAACGCAGCGTCGCGCGCGGGGTCGGCGCTGTCGAGCGGCAGTGCCGCGATCGGTCCGGTGTGGCGGTATGCCGGACGCTCCTCCATCACACAGAACGGGTTGCCGTCGACGTCGGCGAGCACGACCCAGGGCACGTCGCCCTGGCCGATGTCGATGGATGCCGCCCCGAGACCCCGCAACCGCGAGACGATCGCGTCCTGCGCCGCACCTCCGACGAGGTCGAGATGCAGCCGCTGCGGCGATGACGACGGGTCGGGGACGCGAGGGAAGCAGAGATCGAGGAAGACCTCGTCACTCAGGGTCATGCGTGCCTCGACGAGGTCCGGATCGTCGGTCATGACGTGCGCGCCGAGCGCGGGAGCCCAAAAGCTCGCGAGCCGACGCGGATCCCGCGAATCCCAGACAATGTTCTCCAGGCGCATGGCGCTCCTCGTGTCGGACCCGACCAAGTGTGCCCGAATCGGCCCGCATACGGCCAGGGGCGGCCGGAAGGTCAGCCCTGGGGTGCGCCGAGCACGGCGACGCAGTTCTGCCCGCCGAAGCCGAAAGCGTTGGTGGCCGCCACCCGCACCGGCATGGTGCGAGCCGCCTTGGGCACATAGTCGAGGTCGCACTCCGGGTCGGGCGTCTCGAGATTGATCGTGGGCGGCACCTGACCGTCGCGAATCGCGAGCGAGCACACCATGACTCCCAGCGCACCGGCGGCACCGATGAGGTGCCCCACCATCGACTTGGGTCCACTGATCGCCAGCTCGTCGGCGTGCTCCGCGTAGGCCCTGCGGATCGCCATCGTCTCGGTGCGGTCATTGGCCCGGGTCGAGGTGCCGTGGGCACACACATAGTCCACCGATGACGGATCGACGGCGGCGTTGTCCAGCGCGCCGGTGATGGCGGCGGCCGCATACGCTCCCTCGGGCTCGGGCGCGCTGACGTGGAACGCATCGGCCGTGAGTGCACCGCCGAGCATGCGGGCGTATGGGGTGCAGCCGCGTCGCGCGGCATGCTCGCGCGACTCGAGCACGGCCACCACCGCGCCCTCGCCGAACACGAATCCGTCGCGCTCCAGGTCGAAGGGACGGCTCACGCGCTCCGGCGCACCGTCGTTCTTGCTGAGGGCACCCATCGCCTGCAAACCGGCAAACATGACCTCGGTGATCGCGGCGTCCGTGCCACCGCACACCACGACATCGGCGTCGCCGGCAGCGATCAGCCGCCGGGCCGCGAGGAACGCCTCCACCCCGCTGGCGCAGGCGAGCGCGCTCGCCGTGACCGGGCCGTGCGCGCCGAGGTCGATGGCCACCTCGCAGGCGGGCATGTTGGTGAGGGAGGACGACACGAAGTAGGGACTCTGCCGCACGGTGGGGTCGTCGATCATCTTGCGCGTCGCCTGCTCGATCGTGTCGAATCCCGCGACGGCGGCATTGATGACGACGGCGACCCTGCCCGCAGGCGTGTCGTCGGCACCGTCGCCGATCGTGACGCCGGCGTCCGCGACCGCTTCCTGCGCTGCGGCGACCGCGAGCTGGCTGAACCGCGCGGTGCGCCGGATGCGTTTGGTGTCAAGGTGATTCGCCGGGTCGAAGCCCTTGACCTCCGCCGCGATGTGCACCTGCAGGTCGGAGTGGTCGAATGCCGAGATGGTTGCGACTCCTGACTCGCCGCGCAGCAGGGCCTGCCAGGTGCTCTCGCGGTCGTTCCCGACTGGGGTCACCGCACCGAATCCAGTGATGACGACGTCGTGGGCCATGGGAAGATCACCTTTCGTCGGGGCCTCCTGCACTCTACGACCCCCCGTGCCGGGTCCGCGGGCGCATCCGGATACCGAGGCTCAGTGGCCCTCGGCAAGTTTCGCGAGGCGGTCGAGGGATGCGCGAAGGCTCTCGGAGGTCGTGCTCGCCGCACGATCCGTGCGCCGCTCGTCGGTGAGGTCGCTCCAGTCGTAGGTGTGCGTGACCCGGGTGTGACCGCCGCCCGCCGGTTCGAGCTCCCACCTCCACTCGTGACCGGCCGGAGGCTGCCCGGGATCTGCCGGGCGCCACGCGATGACACGACCCTCGTCGAACGCGACGACATGATTGTCGCGCGTCTGCCCGTTGTGGATGGTCATCGTGAAGACGTCGCCCACGGCATGCACGCGCTGCCCGTCCGACGCCCGCACCAGATTGTCGTTGCCGTCCCACCGGGGCTGCTGCCGCGGGTCGGCGATCAGTTCGAATATCGTCGATGCGGGTGCCGCGACGTCCCTGGTCGCGCGGACGACCCTCTCCTGCCCTGAGTCTGCCGTCATACCTGACATCCAAGCACTGACCGGCTCGGCCGGGCCCTCCGCACAGCGATCCCCTGTCGCCGGCGTCACCTACAGTGAGGGCATCCACCCAGGGAGGCTGGCCATGGCACACCCGAAGATGTTCCGTGACGACGACCCCGTGTTGGCGAAGGTACGTCGCCTCGCACTGTCTCTCCCGGAAGCCGCCGAGAAGGTGTCGCACGGGCGCCCTGCGTTCTACACGCAGAAGGTGTTCGCCTACTACGGCGGATCGGTGAAGGTCGACGGCACCTGGCAGTCGCATGACCAGGCGATCATGGTGCAGTCCGACACATCGGACCGGGAGGCCCTGCGGCAGCTGCCGAACTCGTTCGTGCCCGGATACCTCGGCCCCTCGGGCTGGACGGGTATCGACCTGGGCGCGGACACCGACTGGGATGAGGTGCTCGAACTGCTGCAGGAGTCCTATCTCCAGACGGCGCCACGCCGCCTGGCGGCGACGCTGCGCCCGTAGTGCGTGAGTTCGGGTGACTTCGCAGTCGATGACCGCAGAGATGGCGTACGGTGCCGCCATGAACGACCAGTCCGCGGAAGACGACGGGCCCGCCCACGATCTCGATGAGGCAGGCGCCGAGCGCGTGCGACGGCGGGTCCGCCTGCTCGTCGACATCACATCTCGGGTCGGCGTCTATCGCGCGGGCCTGAAGCTCGCGGCGCGGCGCCTCACCCGGGCGGAGGCCACCATCATCGCCGATCTGGAGCAGCACGGCCTCGACGTCGCGCAGCTGCGTGAGGTGCTCTGGGGCGGCCACGTGCTCATCGACGACCCCGACCTGTATGCGCGGTGGCGCTTCCCCAGGAGCCACCAGCGGCTGTCCAGCCATCACAAGAACATCGACAAGACGCAATACCCGGATATCGGCCTGAAGGGCCCGCTGGTGCGCGAGAAGTTGCACGGTCGCACCATGACGGGCACCTGGATCCAGCTGGAGAAGACCCCGGCGGCCATGGGCGACGGATTCCACCTGCCGACATTCAACGATCTGCTCCATCTGTGGGACTACATCGTCTACCGCTTCACCAAGAGCAACGTCGGCCCGTGGGGACTGTCGAAACAGACCGAACGCCGCCCCGTCTATCTCTCCCCCGCCCTCTCGTCGTCGGTGCCGGTGCCTGCGGCCGCCGAGAAGGAGTTGACGGGTGCGTTGGCGCGGGCGGCGGATCACGAGGACGGCGAGTCCGCCTCCCCGGAGCTTGCGCGACGCTTCCCGCCACCCGAGCGTGCCCGCTCGCGGGCGGAACTGGTCTTCCGTCCCCGGTCTCGCAACGGCAGGGGCCTGTTCGGCTCGTCCGAGGTCTACGGTGAGACGGCCCACCGGTCCGAGGCCCACGCACTGCTGAAGGAACTACACTCATCCGGCCCGTCATGGTCGTTGCCGGCGCCCGGGCGCACCACCTCGAGGACGCTGCGCGGCGGTGATCGCGAGATCCGTTGTGCGACGCGGCTGGTGCCGGCAAGTGAGCAGCAGGAGGTCACGTGACAAACCCGACGGACGAATCCAGCATCCCGTCAGACACCCTCGACGCGATCGTGGAACTGGTCGCGACGGGCCCGGTCTCCCTGGGCGGATACACGCTCGCCGAGATCGATGCCGTCGGCGGGATCAAGCACCTCTTCGAGGACAAGCCCGACCCGGCGCTGCTCGCCGAGGCCGTGCGCTCGCTGGCCGCCCGCAACCTGATCACCACGGAGGCGGGGTCGGACCAGCTGGAGATCAGGGGCGACCTGGGCATCGTGACGGCGTTCCAGTTCCGTGCCCGCACCGTCCTCGACGCGCGCACGACCGGGGCGGAGCCGGATCAGCCGTGGCGGTCGGTGCTGATGCCCCAGCCGGAGGGCGTGACCCTGGAAGTGCTGATCGACACGCTCGGAATCCACTTGTATTCACTGCGATCCGAGGATCAGGCGCTGGAGCGGCTCTGGGCGCGCCTGCCGTCGGGGAAGCGTGGGCCCGAGGATGCCGACGCGGACGCGGTGCTCGACGCGAGCTCGCATACCGCGCTGCTCAGCGCGAGCCATTGGGATGCGTCCGGGGACCGCGAGACACATGATGTGGTGCTGGCCGAGGACGGCGACGTGTGCCACGTGTTCGTCCGCGACCCCGATGAGCCGGCGCGACTGGTGGCGGCCGGCATGGACCAGGACGAGTGGCGCGACATGGTCTCACGCCTGGCATCCACCGGCTCGTGACCGCGGCCGTGGCGGGCATGACGCCCACCACGGCTGCACGGTTCACGCCGGGTTGATCACCCGACCCCAGGTCGACTTGTTGCCCCAGATGTTCTGGCGCAGCCCCTCCAGCTGCAGCACCTGGCTGTGGTCGACGAAGAGGTTCACCTCGTTGCCGTAATTCTTGACGTACCACTCGAACACGGGCCCGTCCGCGGCCTCGAACATGACGTTCTCCATGCCGAGGCCGTTCATGATGGACGCCGCGGCGGCGGTGTTCCACTCGCGGACGTTCTCGGTGATGCCCTCCGACTCGA
>CAYPQR010000231.1:0-5368 GCA_964412865.1 uncultured Intrasporangiaceae bacterium | reverse complement strand
CCCAGGTGCCGAGCGTGCGCTCCAGCGCTGCGAGGGTCTCCCCCTCGTCGAGGTCGCCGGCGACGACGATGGTGGCGCGGCTCGGGCGCACCAGACGGGAGTGGAGCGCGGCGCAGTCGTCACCGGTCACGGCAGCGACCGTGTCGAGCCCGCCACCGCCGGGACGGCTGCCCCTCGATTCGGGCGTGTAGAAGCTGCGCGCCCACTCGATGACCGCGCGGCCACCGGGGTCGGCCAGATCCTGCTCGATCTCGGCCAGCCGCTGACTGACGTGACGGTGCACCTCGCCCTCGTCGAAGACCGGCTCGGACAGGAACTCCGTCGCCAGCTGCCACCCCAACTCGGCACGGTGCGACGTGGCGTCGAGGTCGACGAGCATTCCGGAGCCGATCATGCCTGCGCTCAACGCGATTCCACCGCGTTCGAGGGCCTCGGCCATCTCGTCGGCGGTGCGCCGTCGGGTGCCTTCGTCCATGGTGCGGCTGACGATGGTGGCGACGCCCTCGCGTTCGCGCGGCTCGAGGGTCAGGGGGGCCCGGATGGCGAGCCTGGTCGACACCACGTGCTGCCCGGGCAGGTCGAAGAGCACGACGCGGGCGCCGTTGGCGAGCGTGTGCTCGCTGCTCGCCGGGAACTGCCACGGGACGGGGTCCCCGACCTGCGGCCTCTCGACTGCGGGGTGCGGGCTCCGCCCTTTCGCGGGGGAAATCATGCGGGCTCCTGAGCGCGGTAGGTGACGACGGCGCGCGACCTCGGCCGCAGCCAGGTGTCGGCCGACCGGCGCACGTCGTCCATGTCGATCGAGCGCACCTGATCCAGATACGTGTTGATGTGTTCCGGGTCGTCGTGCAGCAGGTAGTGCTGGCTGATCAGATCGGCCCGGTCGTCCTGGGCCGCGAGGGCCTGCAGCCACCATCGTTCGGTGTCGGCGACGACGGCCTCCATCTCGGCATCTTCGGGACCGCGGTCGGCGAGCCGGTCGAGTTCCTCGCAGAGGATGTCCTCCACGTGCTCGGGCGTCACGTGCGGCGGCACGTCGATCACGAAGGTGCCCATCGACACACCCGCCACGCGGCCCTGAGCGCCCTGGGAGACGTGAGTCGCCTTCTGCTCGCTGCGCACCAGTCGCCGATAGAGGCGAGATGTGGCGAGCCCGGCGAGGACCGTCATCGCCAGGTCGGCGCTCACGAAGTCTCGGGTGCCGCCGGCGGGGAGCCGGAACCCCACATACAGCCTGTCCTGCGGCACGGCGTCGACCCGCTCGACGTGCACCGGATCATCGATGGGGCCAAGGGGCGAGACGCCGGGTTGCGCCGGTGCCTCCCCGCCCGGAAGCACCCCGAAATACCTTTCCGCTGCTGCGAATCCGTCGTCGGCGGTGATGTCACCGACCAGCGTCAGCACGGTGTTGGCCGGCGTGTAGTGGCGCTGATAGAAGTCGCGCACGTAGTCGAGCGACGCGGCGTCGAGGTCTTCCATCGAGCCGATGGTCGGGTGGTGATAGGGGTGCCCCTTGGGAAAGACGGCCGCGTTGAGCTCGGAGAGTGCGTTGCCGTAGGGCCGGTTGTCGTAGCGCTGGCGCTTCTCCTCCTTGACGACGTCGCGCTGGTTGTCGAGGTTCTTCTGGGTCAGCGCGTCGAGCAGGTAGCCGTGCCGGTCGGCCTCCAGCCACAACGCCAGCTCGTATGCCGGTGTGGGCACGGTCTCGAAGAAGTTGGTGCGGTCGAACCAGGTGGTCGCGTTGAGCTGGCCGCCCTGCGCCATCAGGGCGGCGAAGTGCTCGCCCTCGGCGACGTGTCTCGACCCCTGGAACATCAGATGCTCGAAGAGGTGGGCGAGGCCGGTGCGCCCCTCCGGCTCGTGCCGCGAGCCGACATCGACCCACAGGTTGACGGTGACCGCGGGCACGCCATGGTCGGGTGAGACGGCCACGCGGAGGCCGTTGTCCAGCCGCCTCGTGACGATCGGGTAGTCCAATGGCATGTCTCACACCATAAGCGGCGGAGCGATGGGCCTCGTCACCCCGGGATGTCGCGGTGCCTCCAGGCCAGCGCGCCGACGGTGGTCGCGAGCGCCGCGGCGAGGCACGTGGCGAGCAGCGCAGCGGCGTCCGGGAAGTCGGCCGGCGGATATCCCGCGTGCTCCAGCGGGGACAGATCGCGGACCCATTGCGACACCTGCAGCGCGTCGCCGAGCAGTGCGACGACGACACAGAACGCCAGCAGCAGCCAGGCCAGTGGCGCGGCCCGCAGGCGTATGCCGTGCAGCGCGAGCGCGACCGCGGCGACCAGCCAGATCGCGGGCAGGTAGGCGGCCTGCGCGCGGGCCAGCGGCCACAGCTCGCCGGGGTCGCCCATCGACCCCCACACCCCGGCGGCGACACCGGCCCACCCGACCAGGCTGATCACGACGACTCCCGCCGCTCCCACCGCGCTGTGGGCGGCGAGCCACCGACCGCGCGACCAGCCGGCGCCGAGCAGCGGCTCGACCCTGCCGGCTGCCTCCTCCGACCCGAGGGTGCGCACGCTCTGCACCGCGTAGGCGCAGGCACACAGCCCGGTCAGCAGCACGGTCATGCCGAGAAACCCGTCGAGGCCGCCCTGCGTGCCGCCGGCCATGGCCCGTGCGAGGTCGGGGTTGCCCTTCATGGCGCTCACGATCTGCCGGGCCAGCGACCCGAAGGTGGCGCCGATGGCCACCACGACCAGGGCCCACGTGAGGAGGGCGCCGCGGTGTGTCGCGAGCGCGCAGCCGAGCGGCGACTGCAGCCATGCCGATGCCCGCGGTGCCCGCCGTCGCGCGGTCAGGAGCGCCTGGTCGAGGTCACGCCGCCCCTGCACCGCGTGGGCCGCGACGGCGCAGGCCGCCGCGACGAGGAGCGGTAGTGCCAGGGGCCACCACCGCGGCTCGGCGCCGAACGGCCGCGTCTCCTCCGCCCATCCGAGGGGTGAGGCCCACACGAGGGAGTGCGCGCCGACGTCGCCAACACCGCGCAGCAGGTATGCCGCGACGAGCACGGCCGCCGCCATGGCCTGAGCGCCGCGTGCATGCGGGGCGAGCTGGGCCAACAGTGCGGTCAGCCCCGCGAACGCGACGCCGAGCGACACGAGCGACGCGGCATACAGCGCAGCCCGGTCGAGGTCGATTCCCACGGACAGCAGGGACGCGAGGATCAGCAGGCCGGTGACGATCAGCGCCGCAGTCACCAGGATCAGCGCCGCAGAGAGCGGCGCCGTGCGGCCGATGCGACCGGAGAGCAGCAGCTCGATGCGGCCCGATTCCTCCTCGTGCCGGGTCGCCCTGGCCACGAGCAGGATGCCCATCAGTGGGAGCGCGACCGACGCGACGAAGCCGAATTCGTTCTGGATGACGCCGCCCAGCGTGTCGAGGCCGTAGACCCGGCCATTGATGACCCGCAGCGCGTCGCCGCTGGAGGTGGCCGCGGCATACGTGTCGATCTTGGCCTGTGTGTCGTAGAGTCCGCTGATCGACATCACCGTCAGCCCCATGGTCGCGGAGATGCCGATCACCCACAGCGCCAGGCGGATCCATCCGGTGCGAAGCTGCACCCGTGTGGCGGGAAGGACGGCCGTCGCACTCATCGGCGCACCCGCTCGGCGGTGGGTTCGGGCTCGTCGCGGTAGCGGTCGAGGAAGAGCGCGTCGAGGCTGGGCGGTGAACTGGTCAGGTGGACGATCCCGGCACGATGCAGGATGCCCACCGCCTCGTCGAGTCCGTCGACGGGCACGAGGAAGAGGGTGCGCACGCCATCCTCCACCTGCGTGATGGCCAGCCCGTCGAGGCCCGGGATCTGCTCCAGTCCGCGCGGCCCGACCCGCGTGATGGCGTCGACGGCCTGGCTCGTGCGATCGCGCAACTGGGTGAGGGTGCCGGTCTCGACGGCGCGGCCGGCGCGCACGATGGTCACCCGGTCGGCGAGCGCCTCCACCTCGGCGAGGATGTGACTCGACAGCAGCACCGAGGATCCGGCGTCGCGGCGTTCGCGCACACACTCCTGGAAGACCCGTTCCATCAGCGGGTCGAGACCCGACGTGGGTTCATCGAGCACGAGCAGATCGGCCCGGCCGGCGAATGCGGCCACGAGGGCGACCTTCTGACGGTTGCCCTTGGAGTAGTCACGGGCCTTGACCGTCGGGTCGAGCTCGAACCGGTCCAGCAGAGCGGCGCGGCGCGAGGGATCGAGCCCGCCGTGGACAGCGGCGAGCAGGTCGAGGCACTGGCCGCCGGTCATACCGGGCCAGAGCGTGACGTCGCCGGGCACGTAGGCGACGCGTTGGTGCACACGCGGCGCATCTCGCCACGGGTCGGCGCCCAGCACGCGCACCCGCCCGGCGTCGGCGCGCACCAGCCCCAGCAGGATCCGTATGGTCGTGGACTTGCCGGCGCCGTTCGGGCCGAGGAAGCCGTGCACCTCACCCGCTCGCACCGTCAGGTCGAGGCCGTCCAGCGCCTGTTTCGGGCCGAACGCCTTGCGCAGCGCGGCGGCCGCGATCACCTCGTCGCTCATCGATCCGCTCCCCTCTCGTTGTCGGCGCCACCGTCTGCATCGGGCGGCGTCGCCCACATTCCCTCGCCGTAGATCGTCTGCACCTCGCGCGCATAGCGCTGCAGTCCGCGCCTGGTCAGCGGGTCGTATCCGAGCGCCTCGCGAAGCGGCTCGCGCAGCAGCACCATGCCCAGGTCGGCCGTCAGCGCGAACGCGGCGCGCGTGATCCGGTCGCCGGACGGTCGCGCGATGCCCCTCTGCTCGAGGGTGGACAGCAGCATCACGGTCGAGCGATGCCAGCGCCCGAAGATGCGCGTCGCCGCCGGGTCACCGCTCAGCAGCAGCCGGCGCAGGTAGGCCGGCAGCGGCGAGTCGTCCGGGAACGCCCTCACGAAGGCCTCCGCGAGGCTCGCGGCGCTGTCGTCGGTCAGCATCGCGGCGACGTCCTCGGGTCGCTCCAGGTCGAAGAACTGCTCGAAGGCGGCGTCCACGTGGGCGTCGACGGCCTGCTTGAGCCCTTCCTTGCTGCCGAAGTGATGGACGACGAGCGCCGCCGAGACCCCCGCCTCCTGCGCGATCGCCCGCATCGACGTCGCCTGCGGTCCGTGCTCGGCGAACAGTCGCAGGGCAGCGTCTCGGATCGCCGCACGGCCGGTGATGTCTCGTTCGACTGAACTCATGTTCAGCATATTAAACACATGTTCAGTCCATCGTCAAGCCTCGCCACATACCACGAGAACCTGCCGTCGGAACCAACCGGTCATACCCACGCGTTACCCTGGACGCGCCCCGTGACCTCATCCGCCCGGAGACCTTTGATGACCGACCCTCATGCGCCGCAGCAGCCCTATGACCCGTATG
>CAYPQR010000230.1:0-5371 GCA_964412865.1 uncultured Intrasporangiaceae bacterium | reverse complement strand
GAGCGTGGTCCGGAGATCACGGAGGTTCGCTGATCATGGCGTCGGGGCGTTTGGCGCGGGCCGCGGCGAAACTGGTCCGGTCCGAGGGCGCGATCGAGCGGGAAGAGCTGCAGCAGGCATGTGCACGCCTGGGCGGCACACCGATCGAGAGCGCTCAAGAGGGCGAGGTCATGGAGTGCGCGGGCACGGTGCAATGCCTCAGTCTGCGCCCGCGAGGCGATGAGGCCGCCGCGCTCGTCGTCGACCTGGACGACGGCAGCCGCACGATGAACCTGGTGTGGCTGGGCCGCCGCAAGATCGCCGGCATCGAGCCTGGGGTGTTCCTCAAGGTGCGCGGCAGGGTCGTCTATCGCAAAGGCGTGCCGACGATCTTCAACCCGGTCTATGAGATCAAGCCCGGCGGCCCGCCGCAGTGAGCCATGGCGACACGGCCGTCGACACGGTCACGTTGCATTGGTCACAGCCCGTCGTGGCTGACGGTGCGGATGTCGTCCGGGTCGCGGCCCGTCATGGCGGCGCCGAGCAGCGGCTCGTCGTCGGGCGTCGTCAGGAAGAGCAGTTCGTCTCCTGACTCGATCGACGCGTCCGGGCTCGGCATGATCGGCGTCTCGTCGCGGATGATGCCGACCAGCACCGAGTCGCCGGGCAGCCGCAGCGCACGGACGGCCCGCCCCGTCGTGGGACTGTCCGGCGGCACCGTGATCTCGACCATCGTGGCTCGCCCCTGCTGGAACTGGAAAAGGCGCACCAGATCCCCGATGCTCACGGCCTCCTCGACCAGCGCCGTCATCAGTCGTGGCGTCGAGACGGCGACGTCGACTCCCCACGCCTCGTCGAACATCCACTCGTTCTTGGGGTTGTTGACCCGGGCCACGGTGCGGCCGACGCCGAACTCCGTCTTGGCGAGCAGCGACACGACGAGGTTGACCTTGTCGTCGCCCGTCGCGCATACGACGACATCGGCGTCCTCGAGGCCCGCCTCGTGCAGTGTCGACGTCTCGCAGGCGTCGGCGAGCAGCCAGGACGCATCGGGCACGGTGCGGGTGCGGGCCTCGTCGAGCAGGTTGTCGATGAGCAGCACCCGGTGCCCGTTGTGGATCAGTTCCCGGGCGATGGAGCGCCCGACGCTTCCGGCGCCGACGACGACAACACGCATGACGGTCTCCTCGAGGTCTAGAGGTCGTGGGGTTTGGGCGCGGCGAGCATCGCCTCGATCTGCTCCAGCCGATCCTGCGGCACCAGCAGGTGCACGAGGTCGCCCTCCTGGAACACCAGGTCGGGAGTCGGCAGGATGCCCGTGCCGAGGCGAGTCACATAGCCGACCCGCCCGCCGGTCTCCGCCTCGATCACCTGATAGCGCGTGCCGACCCAACTGACGTGGAGCGGCACCTCGACCATGGTGATCTGCCCGCTCGGCTCCGTCAGTTCGGGCATTGCGCCCTGCGGCAGCAGTCGACGCAGCACCTGATCGCTGGTCCAGCGCACCGTCGCCACGGTCGGGATGCCGAGCCGTTGATAGATCTCGGCACGCCCCGGGTCGTATATGCGCGCCACGACATGCCCGACGTCGAAGGTCTCGCGGGCGACCCGGGCCGCCAGGATGTTGGAGTTGTCACCGCTGCTGACCGCCGCGAACGCATCCGCCTGCATGATCCCGGCCTCCGTCAAAGTGTCCCGGTCGAATCCGATCCCGGTGACCCGCTGGCCGGTGAATTCCGTGCCGAGGCGACGGAATGCCGTCTCGTTGCGGTCGATGATCGCGACGCCGTGGCCCTGCTGCTCCAGGCTCTGCGCGAGCATCGAACCGACGCGTCCGCAGCCCATGATGACGAAGTGCACGACTCGACCGTACCGGAGGTCGTCCAGGCATTCGGACGGCATGCGGAACGCGGACTCGGCCCCGCGCCGGTGACGGCGCGGAAGGTCATAGACTTCCTGGCTGTGTCAGTGACTGGGCGGACGCTCAAGCGTCTCGTGGTCGGGCGCGCCATGCGCAGCGACCGCCTCGGAGAGACGCTGCTGCCGAAGAAGCTGGCGCTGCCGGTCTTCGCCAGCGACGCCCTCTCGTCGGTGGCCTACGCCCCCGACGAGATCCTCATCACCCTGGGCGCGGCCGGTGGGTCCTTCGCGGCCCTGCACTCGTGGAAGATCGCCCTCGGCGTGGTCTTCGTCATGGCCGTCGTGGTCGCGTCATACCGGCAGAATGTGCGTGCCTATCCCTCCGGCGGCGGTGACTACGAGGTCGCCACCGTCAATCTCGGTCCGAAGGCGGGGCTCACGGTCGCCTCGGCGCTGCTGGTCGACTACACCCTCACGGTGGCCGTCTCGGTGTCGTCGGGCGTGCAGAACGCCGCCGCGGCCATCCCGTTCTTCCAGGGACGCGAGGTGTGGGTCGCCGTCGCCCTCGTCGTCATGCTGACCGCGCTGAACCTGCGCGGTGTGCGCGAGTCGGGCGCGGTATTCGCCGTCCCCGTCTACCTGTTCATGTTCGGCGTGGCGATGCTGGCCATCGTCGGATTCATCCGAAAGCTGTTGCAGGATCTGCCGATGGCCGAGAGCGCGCAATACACTCTCGCGCCGCAGGATCACATGGACGACCTGGGTCAGCTGGCCATGATCTTCCTGCTGCTGCGAGCCTTCTCCAGCGGCTGTGCGGCCCTGACCGGTGTCGAGGCGATCTCCAACGGTGTGCCCGCATTCAAGAAGCCGAAGAGCAAGAACGCGGCGACGACGCTGCTGATGATGGGCACCATCGCAGTCCTGATGCTCGGCGCGATCATCACGCTGGCCACCTGGACGCACATCCGGATGCAGGACCCCGATGCCCCGGGGAGGCTGCTGCTGCACGGCAAGCCGGTCGTGGGCTACCAGGAGGACACCGTGCTCGGCCAGCTCGGCCACGCGGTCTTCGAGGGGTTCACCCCGGGCATGGTCTATGTCTCGATCGTCACCGCTGTGATCCTCGTGCTGGCCGCCAACACGGCATTCAACGGCTTTCCGGTGCTCGCGTCGATCCTCGCGCGCGATGGATTCCTGCCGCGCCAGTTGCACACGCGCGGCGACCGGCTGGCCTACTCCAACGGCATCCTCATCCTCGCCGGCGCGGCCGTCTTCCTGATCGTGATGTATGACGCCGAGACGACGCGGCTGATCCAGCTCTACATCGTCGGGGTGTTCGTGTCGTTCACGACGAGCCAGATCGGCATGATCCGGCATTGGAACCGGCACCTGCGCGAGGATGACGTCTCGCAGGCCGATCGGCATCGCATGCAGCGCTCGCGGGTGATCAACGCGATCGGCGCGGCGATGGCGGGCACCGTGCTGGTCGTCGTGCTGCTCACCAAGTTCACCCACGGCGCCGGGTATGCGGTGGCGGCGATGGTCGTCCTCTTCATCCTGATGCTGGCGATTCAGCGCCACTACGCACACGTGAAGCAGGAGCTGGAGGTGCTCGACGAATCCGAGGAGCAACTGCTTCCGTCTCGTGTGCACGCGATCGTGCTCGTGTCCAAGATCCACAAGCCGACCATGCGGGCGCTCACCTATGCCCGCGCGACGCGGCCCTCGGTGCTGGAGGCGCTGACCGTCGACGTGGACCCCGAGGAGACCAAGGCGCTGCAGGAGGAGTGGGAGCGGCGAGAGATCCCCATCACGTTGAAGGTCGTCGCCTCGCCCTACCGCGAGATCACCCGCCCGGTGATCCGCTACGTCAAGTCCGTGCGCCGCGACAGCCCGCGGGACGTCGTGATGGTCTACATCCCCGAATACGTCGTCGGCCGGTGGTATGAGCAGTTGCTGCACAACCAGTCGGCGCTGCGGCTCAAGAGCCGGCTGCTGTTCACCCCGGGGGTGATGGTTGCCAGTGTCCCGTGGCAGCTACGGTCGTCGCAGGGACAGGAAAAGCGTTATGACGGCCCCGCGCCGGGGTCGGTCCGGCGAGGAGGGCCATGAGCAAGTCGAGGCGGCGGTATGGACGCCGCACCGCGCGCCCGAAGGGCGATTCGATGGTCGGCCGGCGGCTGACCCTCGACGTCGTCGACGTGGCGCACGGCGGGCATTGCGTCGCCCGTCACGAGGGCCGCGTGGTCTTTGTGCGGCATACGTTGCCGGGGGAGCGGGTGGTCGCCGAGGTGACCGAGGGCGGCGACTCGTCGCGGTTCCTGCGCGCCGACGCGGTGGAGATCCTCGACGCCTCACCGCACCGCATCGAGCCCGCCTGCCCGTGGTCAGGGCCGGGCAAATGCGGTGGATGCGACTGGCAGCACGTTGATCTCGCTCATCAACGCGAGCTCAAGGCGGCAGTCGTCCGGGAGCAGCTGCGCCGGATCGGCGGGATCGAGCGCGACGTCACGGTCGAGGCGCTGCCAGGCAGCGAGGACGGCTTGCGATGGCGCACGCGGGTGGAGTTCGCCATCGACAAGCAGGGTCGCACAGGTCTGCGAGCGCACCGGTCGCATCGCATCGTGCCGCTCGGCGACTGCGCGATCGGGGTGTCCGAGATCGCTGAGACGAGTGTGTTCGAGGGGAGTTGGCCGCCTGGTGTGAAGGGTGTCGACGTCATTGCGCCGTCCGAGGGTGAACCCGTGATGGTGACGCTGCCGGAGTTGGATGAGGCTCCGGCCGTCACCGAGCGCGTCCACACCGAGAAGCACGGCGACCACGTGATGACGGTCAACGCGCGCGGGTTCTGGCAGGTGCACCCGGCAGCTGCGGGTGTCTTCGCCGAGCACGTGATCGATGAACTCGCCCCGGTGGAGGGCGAACTCGCGGTCGATCTGTATTGCGGTGCGGGCGTCTTCGCGGCATACCTCGCGGATGCGGTGGGCCCCGGCGGAGTCGTGGTCGGCGTCGAGGGTGACGAGCGTGCCGCCGAGGACGCCGACCGCAATCTGCCTGACGACCGTGTGCACCTCGTGTGCGGTGACGTGGGCGAGGTGCTCGCATCGCCGGTCATCGCGGAGGAACTCGGGCAACAGGGCTCGCGAGCGCGGGCCGACCTCGTGGTCCTCGACCCGCCGCGCGCGGGCGCCGGCCGCGAGGTCATGCAGCGTGTTGCTGCCCTCTCGCCGCGTGCCGTCGCATACGTCGCGTGCGACCCGGCAGCGCTCGCCCGAGACCTGTCGTATGCGGCGGAACTCGGCTACGAGCTCGACACCCTGCGCGCTTTCGACGCCTTTCCGATGACCCACCACGTGGAGTGCATTGCGACGCTGCGTCGTCGAGAGGCGTAGTCCTCGGCGAGGGGCCTATCAATGATGTACGGCTCTCAGGGGGCGCATACCTTTAGGCATCGACGGACAGGGGCGTCCTACGGACTCGAGAAGGGGCGTTCGAGGCCTGGAAACATGGGAAAGTGCTTGACATTCAGAGT
>CAYPQR010000229.1:0-5386 GCA_964412865.1 uncultured Intrasporangiaceae bacterium | reverse complement strand
TGCGCGGGGATGGTGTGACCAACGTCGTCTCGCAGCGGCTGCGTGACGTCGCGCCGGAGCCGGAGCCCGCGAACGTCTGAGCGGGACGTTGCAGAACCGCACCGTCATGCAGAAGTTGTCATATGTGCCCACTTCTGCATGACGCGAGTCCGCACGCCGGCCGACCTCAGTCGGCGAGTGCCGAATAGACGAGTTGCTTCAGCGCCGGTCGCAGCGGATAGGTGCTCGACGGCATCAGCTGCGTCATGAAGACGACGGTCATGTCTTCGGCGGGATCAACCCAGAAGGCCGTGGAGGCCATGCCGCCCCAGCCGAACTCACCGACCGAGCTGGCGAGACGCGCCCGCACGGGATCGACCGTGACCGAGAACCCCAGGCCGAAGCCGACACCGAGGAACGGTGTCTCGGCATACAGCGGGATACCGAACTGGTCGAGGTCGGCGCCGCCGGGCAGATGGTTGCGGGTCATGTACGAGACGGTGCGGTCGCTGAGCAGGCGCACGTCGCCGAGCCGTCCGCCGCGCAGCAGAAGCTCTGTGAAACGCGCGTAGTCGGCCATCGACGAGATGAGCCCGCCCCCGCCCGACAGCATGGCGGGAGTATGCAGCGCGACCTTGCCGAGGTCGTCCATGCGCCCGGTGCCGCCCGGCCCGGCGCCGTACAGCGACACCAGTCGGTCCGCGTCGACGGCGTGGAATGCGGTGTCGGTCAGCTCCAGCGGGCCGAGGATGTGGTCCTGGAAGAACGCGTCGAGGCTCTGGCCCGACACCACCTCGACGATGCGGCCGAGCACATCGGTCGAGACGGAATAGTTCCAGCAGGTGCCGGGGTCGAAGCGCAGTGGCACCCGGGCATACAGGTCGCACGCGGCGGCGAGATCGACGCCTGCCGGTGGAGTGAACTCGTCGATCGTGGATCGCAGGATCTCGTCGGTGACGTGCACCCGGTGGAAGCCGTAGGTCAGGCCCGAGGTGTGCGTCATCAGATGCCAGATGCGGACCGGTTCGGTCGCCGGCCTGGTCGTCGGCGCGGCGGCCGGCCCGCCGACATACACCTGCAGGTCGGCGAAGGAGGGAATGTACTTCGACACCGGATCCATCAGATCCAGCGACGCCTGCTCATAGAGCATCATCGCCGCGACGCTCGTGATCGGCTTGGTCATCGAATAGATGCGATACAGCGCGTCGGGCCGCAGCGGATCGCGCGACTCGACATCCCGGAAGCCGTATGCCGTGCTGTGCGCCACGTGCCCGTGGCGGCCGATCTGCACGTGAAAACCCGGGAGGCGTCCGTCATCGACATAGCGGCGCAGATGCGCATCGAGCCGGTCGAGACGTGCCTTGTCCATGCCCGCGGCGGCGGGGTCGATGGTCGTGTTCATGTGGTCAGTTTGCCGGGCGGACGTGGCAGGCCGCTGAGAACCGCGCGAACCGCGCCGAACGTGGCCAAGATGACAGGCCGGCCCGGTGTTGCGGTTTGGGAATTCACAGCTTGAGGCCGCACACTTGGAGCATGATCTGGCTCATCCTCGCGCTTCTCATCTCCGTGCTGCTCGCGGCGGTGGTCGTAGGGCTCGTCGCCGTGCCTGCGCGACGCGAGGGCCGCCAGGTGCTCACCGAGCGCGGAGAGAGCCTCGTCACATCGGTGGCCGAGCGCAAGGAGAAGGTCTCGAAGGCCGCGAAGGGCACCGTGCAGCGCAAGAGCGACACGCGCACCGGCGAGGACAGCGCCGAGCGCACGACCAGCTGATCCGACCGCCCCAAACACGGCTACCGATTCCGGCCCGGGCGACCGCGCGATCACGCAGACAGGCACACATCACTCGGCCCGAGCGCCACACCCTTCCCAGAACACCACCGTGACCCAGGTCGCCCCGCGCGAAATGTCATGATGTGCGGGTGGACACGCTCTGGGAGATCCTCACTGTCATCACCGTCCTGGTCGTCGGCGGCATCGTGCTGGCCGTCGCGCTGGTGCGCGGCCGCGGCGAGAAGGACAAGTCACTACCCCCGGCGGCGGAGCCTCCGGCGCGGGAAGCCAAGACGCGCGAACGCAATACGTATGCGCCGAGCCGCGACCTCAAGATCGACACCAGCAAGGGCGCGCAGCCTCCGAGCGCGCCGAGCGATGCGGGCGACAAGACCGCGTCCGTCGACGACGAGGCCGCACCACCCGCCGATACGACGACACCTGCCGGGCCGCCGGCCCCTTCCGCTCCGGACGACAGCGCACCGGCCACCCCACGCGAGCAGCCGGACGAGACGGCCCCTGCCGCCTCCGACGCCGCGGCAGGCACGGATGACGCCGACGTGCTCGACGAGCCCGAGGTCCGCGAGTTGGAGCGGCCCGAGTCGGCGCGAGGCCGTATGGGCCGGCTGCGCGGCCGGCTCGCGACGTCCAACAGCGCGATGGGCAAGGGGCTGCTGCGCATCATGTCCACCGGGTCGCTCGACGAGGCGGTCTGGGAGGAGGTCGAGGACACGCTCCTCGGGGCCGACCTCGGCGTCGAGGCGACCACCGAGATGGTCGACAACCTGCGGCAGCGGGTGCAGGTGGAGGGCGCGCCGTCGGCCGACGAGCTCGAGGAGTGGCTGCATCAGGAGCTGCTCAAACTGGTCGACCCGACCCTCGACCGTCGCATCGCGGCCAGCCGCGTGGGCGACCGGCCCGCCGTGATCATGGTCGTCGGCGTCAACGGCACCGGCAAGACCACGACCGTCGGCAAGCTGGCGCGCGTGCTCGTCGCCGAGAACAAGCAGGTGGTGCTGGGCGCCGCCGACACGTTCCGCGCGGCGGCCGCCGACCAGCTGGAGACGTGGGGCGCCCGCGTCGGGGTGCCGACCGTGCGATCCGATCGTGAGGGTGCCGACCCGGCCTCCGTCGCCTTCGACGCCGTCAAGGACGGGCACGAGGAGGAGGCCGACGTCGTCCTGATCGACACGGCCGGCCGGCTGCACAACAAGGCCAACCTCATGGACGAGCTGTCGAAGGTCAAGCGCGTCATCAACAAGCGCAGCCCGATCGACGAGTGCCTGCTCGTGCTCGACGCCACGACCGGCCAGAACGGACTGCGCCAGGCGGAGGTCTTCGCCCAGGCGGTCGACATCACCGGGGTCGCCCTCACCAAGCTCGACGGCACCGCGAAGGGCGGCATCGTCGTGCTGGTGCAGCGTCAGCTCGGGGTGCCGGTGAAGCTGGTCGGTCTCGGCGAGGGCGCCGACGACCTGGCACCGTTCGACCCGAAGGCCTTCGTCGACGCGGTGCTCGACTAGGAAGTGTGCGTCATGCAGAACTTGTCAGATGTGACAAGTTCTGCATGACGCAGAACGTTCAGATCGCACCGCGGGGATCTCCCGGCGCCCCGTCCATCCGCCGGTCGGCCTGCACCATCGGGTCCGACAGGATCCACCGGATCGCGGCCGCCCCCGCGCCGCCGGTGCCGCGCAGCAGCCTGCGACCACCCGGCGGAAGGCGGATGCCGAACAGGTCCAGCGCATAGTCGGGCAGCGTCGCCACCGCACCCGCCACCAGCGAGAGGTATGCGGGCCGCGCCGCCACGGCCATCGGGGGCCGCCACAGCAGGAACCGCAGCACCTCCCGGGCCGCGCGGGTGATCTCCAGTTCCGGCCGGTATGCCGTGAGGCCGTCCCGCAGCTCGGCGACCGACTGCGGCGGGTCGATCACACCCAGCCGGGCGGCGGCGATGCCCGTCTGCGCCACATACGTGTCGGCCTCGCTCGGGGTCAATTTCGACGCGCCATACGCCTCGAAACATGCGAGGAACGCGTCGATCTCGGCCAGATGCACCCACCTGAGCAGGTGCGGGTCCGTGGCGCTGTAGGGTCGCCCGTCCGGCGCCGTGCCCGTGATGTGGCTGTGCACCCGGTTGATCCGGTCGAGCAGCCGCTCGGAGTCGGCGATCGTGCCGAATGTCGTCTGGGAGATGAAGTTGCTGGTCGACTGCAGCCGGCCCCACGGGTCGCTCTGATAATTGGAGAAGTCCGTCACTCCCGCCATCGCGAGGGGATGCAGCGCCTGCAGCAACAGCGCGCGAATCCCGCCGACGAACATCGACGCGTCGAGGTGCACCCGCCAGATCGGGTCGGAAGGGGAGAACCACCGCTCACCCTGCGCGCCCCAGATGCGGTCGGCCCGGTCGGTCGCCCCGGCGCCCGCCACCTTGTCGCGCAGGGCCAGCGCCGCACGGCGGCGGACGGTGGCGTGCACATGGCCGACGGGGGAGAGGAGCGTATCGACAGCAGCCATACCTTCAGTATGGGCGCAGCTCCTCGACGAGTCGTTGGGCGAGGCTGCCGATGGCTGCATCGATCGACGCCGGGTCGGTGCGGTCATCGGGCGGTTGGCGGGTGAAGATCGCGACTGCATACGCGACTCCGTCACGATCGACGACGACCGCGGCCTCGTTGCGGACGATGCCCATCAACCCTCCGCTCTTGGCTGCCACGGTGATGGTGGAGGGGAAGCCGGACGCGATCCGGTGGCGGGTGAGTTGGCGCGCCATCAGCGCACGAACTGTGGCGCACGCCGTCGCGGGACAGACCGCATCCGTCCAGATGAGCGAGAGAAGCCGCGCGGTCTCGGTCGCAGTGGTGCGGCTTCCCCGCGAGGGGTCGAGTGCCGCGGACCCGGCCAGCAGCGCACGCAGCTCTGCGTCGCCAGGGGGCCCGTCGGCATCCGGGTCGTGACGCGAGAGCCGAGCGTAGTCGTGGAAGCCTGCCTCGCGTGCCATGCCGTCCAGCATCGACTGCAGGGAGTCCGTCACCCTGGTGCGAGGGAGGCCCAGCCCGCGGGTCAGCGTGTTGATCGTCTCGAGCCCGACAACCGGGATGAGCGCGTCGGTGGCCACGTTGTCGCTGATGGTCATCATCGGGACGAGCAGATCGCGCACACTCATCTCGACCGGATCGTGATACAGCGACATGCCGACCGGTCCGGGTGTTCGAGCATCGGGACCGAGTCTCACCCGAGCCGTGCCGTCGACCGTGCCCTCATCGATGGCGCGCGACGCCGCGAGCGCGATCTGGATCTTCATCACCGACGCCGGCGTCACGAGGTCGTCGGGTCGGTGACTTGCGCGACGCTCGGGATCGTCGACGCGCGTCGCGCACCACGTGGCCTCGACCCCGGTCAGCGCCCAGTGGATCGGCATACGTCCAAGTATCGGGGTCGATCGCGCAATGCGAACGTAACGCGCGGTGACAAACGCAACACAGTGTTAACACGTGGGGCGGCGAGGCGAAACATCACTCGCCCAGAGTGTGCGCCATGACCTTTCCAGCATTGGCCACCGCGGCTCACATCGACACCGGCGACACCGCCTGGGTGCTCGTGTCCGCCGCGCTCGTTCTCCTCATGACACCGGGCC
>CAYPQR010000228.1:0-5428 GCA_964412865.1 uncultured Intrasporangiaceae bacterium | reverse complement strand
CCGAGGTGTTGGGCACCTTGTCGGTGCGAGTCGGGGCGAGCCTGACCCGGGAGAGTGGGAGTCCGAGGGCGGTGGCGGCCACCTGCAGCATCTTGGTGTGCAGGCCCTGCCCCATCTCGGTGCCGCCGTGGTTGACCAGCACGGAGCCGTCCTTGTAGACGAGCACGAGAGCGCCGGCCTGGTTCATCGACGTCTGGTTGAACGAGATCCCGAACTTGACCGGTGTGGCTGCCAGCCCACGCTTGACGTCCTGGTGAGTCGCGTTGAACGCGTCGACTTCCCGTCGCCGCGAGGCGAATTCGCTCTCGGACAGCACCTGGGTCCAGACCTTGCCGAGTCGCTCCACGTGGCGCACCGGCTGCCCGAACGGCGTCGTCTGGCCGGCCGAATAGAAGTTGCGCTCGCGGATCTGCTCGCCGGTGAGGCCCAGCCTCGGGGCGACCAGGCCGAGAATGTTCTCCGTCAGCAACATGCCCTGCGGACCGCCGAATCCGCGGAACGCCGTGTGCGACGCGCGATTCGTCTTGGCGATCTGCCCGTGTGCCTCGATGTTGGGGATCCAGTAGGCGTTGTCGACGTGGCACAGCGCGCGGGAGAGGACCGGCTGACACAGGTCGAGACTCCACCCGCCGTCGACGGTGAACGTCACCCGCAGCGCCAGAATGTGACCCTCGTCGTCGAATCCGGCCTGCCATGTGCTGTGGAAGTCCGGTCGCTTGCCGGTCAGCTGGATGTCCTGGTTGCGGTTCAGCCGCACCCGCACGGGCCGGCCCGTGAGCGTCGCGCCGAGGGCCGCGACGGCCGCATACCCGTTGGCTTGGGTCTCCTTGCCACCGAATCCGCCTCCCATGCGCAGACACTGGACGGTGACCTCGCTCGAGCTCAGGCCGAGCACGTGCGCGGCGACCTCCTGCGTCTCGGTCGGATTCTGTGTGCTGCTGTGGATGAAGATCTGGCCGCTCTCGTCGATCTGCGCGATCGAGGCCTGCGTCTCGAGGTAGAACTGCTCCTGGCCGGAGGCCTCCCAGGTGCCGCTGAACACGTGTGTGGCCGCGGCCATCCCGGCGTCGACATCTCCGCGAGCCACAGTCGGGGCGCGCCCCTGGAAGCTGCGCTGGGCGATGGCTTCCGGGATCGTCACGATCGACGGCAGCGGCTCGTAGTCGACCTCGATCGCCTCGGCGCCCAGACGTGCCGCCTCCAGCGTCTCGGCGAGCACCCAGCAGACGGCCTGCCCGAAATACATGACCTCGTCGGGGAAGATCGGCTCGTCGTGATTGACGCCGGAATCGTTGAGACCGGGCACGTCACCGGCCGTGAGCACGCGCACCACACCGGGCACTCGCAGGGCGGGCGCGGTGCGCAACCCGGTGATCCTGGCGTGGGCGTGCGGCGCCTGCAGGGGGTAGGCGTGCAGCAGGTCCTTGAATCGGCCCACCAGGTCGTCGGTATACAAGGCGGCACCCGTCACGTGCAGTATCGCGCTCTCGTGCGGCACCTCGACGCCCACGACGGGAGCCTCCGGACGTTCTGACAGCTGGCTCATGAGTGGGCCCTCCTTGATGTTGCACGCGGACCGATCTGCGGCTGATACGGGGTCCCCGCGAAGTACCGAGCGACGAAGGAGTGAGGACTTCGTGGGGCATTCATGCTGGGTCTCCCATCCTGTCGATCCGCGGCGGGTTGTTCTCCGCATAGAGCTTGAGAAGCGACTGGCGAAGCATCGCGGTGCGATACCGGGCGCTCGCGCGGTGGTCGTCCATCGGCGTGCCTTGCGACGCCATGATCCGCGCGGCCCCCTGGATCGTGGCGATCGACCAGGACCGCCCGATCAGCGCCTCCTCCACGTCGCGCGCCCGGATCGGGGTCGCGGCCACTCCCCCGAGCCCGATACGGGCCGTGGTGATCTCGCCGTCTCGCACATCCAGCGCAATGCCCACGGCGACGCTGGAGATGTCGTCGAAGCGTCGCTTCGCGATCTTGTGGAAGGCGGTGATCGGTGCCTGCGGCATCGGGATGCGCACCGCCTTGATCAGTTCGTCGTCGCGGCGCAGCGTCTGGCGGTACCCGGTGAAGTATTCGTCGAGTGGGACCTCGCGCTCGCCCTCGGTCGACGCCAGCACGAGTGACGCGTCGAGCGCGAGCAGCACCGGAGGCGTGTCGCCGATCGGGCTGGCCGTGCCGAGGTTGCCGCCGATGGTCGCGCCGTTGCGGATGAGCCGTGACGCGAACTGCGGAAACAGCTGATCGAGCAGCGGGATCCGGTGTTCGAGACGCTGCTCGATCTCGGACAGGGTCAGGGCCGCGCCGAGCTCGACGGTGTCGTCCTCCACCCGGAAGGTGCGCAGCTGCGGGATCCGGTCGACGGCCACGATCATCGGGGTGCGCACACCCTTGATGTTGACGTCGACGCCCCAGTCGGTCGATCCGGCGACGACGGTCGCCTCGGGGTGGCTGCCCAGCACGTCGAGTGCCTCGGCCAGCGTCTCCGGCCGGACGAAATCGCCGTCCGCCCCCGTCAGCTGCGTATGCGCGGCGGGCGGCGCGGGCTTCTCACGGCGGCGGGCCAGCTCGTCATCCTCATCGGGCTGTCCCACGGCATATGCGGCGTCGCGGATCGGACGATAACCGGTGCACCGGCACAGGTTGCCCGAGAGCGCGTGCAGGTCGAAACCGTTGGGCCCGTGCTCGCCGTCCACTTCGTCGGCCCCGCTCGCGGGCACGCGGTCCGGGCGGTAGTATTCCGCGGCCATACTGCATACGAACCCCGGTGTGCAGTAGCCACATTGGGATCCTCCCCGCACGGCCATCTCCTGCTGCACGGGGTGCAGCCGGTCACCGTCGGCGAGTCCTTCGGAGGTCACGATCTCCTGGCCGTCGAGAGCGGCCGCGGGCACGAGGCAGGCATTGATCGACGTCCATGCGGTGCCGCCGCCGGCATCGGGCCGGGCGACCAGGATCGAGCACGCACCGCACTCCCCCTCGGCGCAGCCCTCCTTGCATCCGGTCAGGCCGTCGTCGCGCAGCCAGTCGAGTGCGCTCGTGTGCGACGACACGCCGGCGAGCGAAGTCGCCCGGCCGTTGACCGTCGCCTGCAACTCAGTCATCTTCCTGTCTCCTGTCGTACGTTCAAGTCTGGCACGCGCCGCAAGGGCGCCATGATCAATTCCGCGCAACGAGGCTCCGGTTTGCCCGGGCGGCGCAGGTGGCCAGGTCGTCCTGGTCGGCCGTGACCAACCGGTCCCGCTCGACGACGGTGCGGCCGGCCACGAGGAGCCTTTCCAGCGGCGGCCTGTCGCCGAGAACGAGGCCGGCAACGGGGTCGGCGATGTCGATGTGAGCGAGGCCGTCGACCCGCCAGAGCGCGATGTCGGCTTGTTTGCCGACCTCGAGCGACCCGATCTGGTCGTCCCAGCCCAGCACGCGAGCACCGCCGATCGTCGCCATCTCCAGGGCATCTCGGACCGTGAGCGCTTCCGGACCTCCCCGCGCACGCGCGAACAGAAGCGCATTTCGGGCCTCCTCGAGCATGCTGGACGACTCGTTGGATGCCGCTCCGTCGACGCCTAGCCCGACCGGGGTGCCCGCATCGCGCAAATCACGTGTGCGGCAGATGCCGGCGCCGAGCCTCGCGTTGGACGACGGGCAATGCGCGACGCCCATGCCGGCGCTGCCGAGTCGCTGGATCGCGCTGTCGTCGAAGTGCACTCCGTGGGCGAACCAGACGTCGTCCCCGGACCAGCCGAGCGCGTCGACGTAGTCCAGCGGGGTGCATCCGAAGCGCTCGGCACAGAAGGCCTGCTCGTCGGCGGTCTCCGCCAGGTGAGTGTGCAGCCGCACGCCCTTGTCACGGGCCAGCGCCGCCGACTGCTTCAGCAGGTCGCTCGTCACGGAGAAGGGCGAGCACGGCGCCAAGCCGATGCGCAGCATACTGTCCGGGCCCGAGTCGTGATGCCGGTCGATGGCCTCGGCTGCGGCCTCGAGGATGGTGTCGAGGTCTTCGACGGCGTCGTCCGGCGGCAACCCGCCGTCGCTCTCTCCCAGATCCATCGATCCGCGGGTCGGCATGAAGCGCAGTCCGACTCGCTGCGCGGCGCCGATTTCTGCCGACAGCAGATCGCCGCCGGACTTCGGGAAGACGTAGTGATGATCCATCGACGTCGTGCATCCCGTGAGTGCGAGACGCGCGAGGCCGGCCGAGGCCGCGGCGGCGACGATGTCCTCGTCGATCCGCGACCAGATGGGGTAGAGCGCGGTGAGCCAGCCGAACAGCGGCTCGTCGACGGCATACCCGCGGGTCACCCATTGATAGAGGTGGTGATGGGTGTTGACCAGTCCGGGTGTCGCGACGCAGCCGCGCCCGTCGATCACCGTGTCGCAGTGGTCATCCGGGATCGGACCCTCGCCGATCTCGGCGATGCGGCCGCCCTCGACCACGAGGTGGCCCGTCGCGTATTCGGTGCGCCGTGGGTCCATCGTCACCACGATCGCGCCGTCGATGCCGACGCGGGCTGTGGCCTTCGATGCGTTCATGCAAGAGCTCCCTTACGCAGGTGCCCTCCGGACCCCTCAGATCGGATCCGGTGCAGGTCGGACGCTGACATGGCCCTCGCCTTGTTCAGGCGCCTCGACCCTCAAACGTCTCGACTGGTCTCGCTCGTGCGTTATATCGAGAGGCGGAATCGGAATTCCGCTGCCGGAACTGTATGCCTGTGACCCACATCACGTCAACGGTTTGTTGAAAACAAGTTCTCGCCGGGCGACCGCGCGGCACATCGACGTCGAGCGCGGGGTTTCGCAATCCGATTGAATTCTGTATGGTGACAACCTATTTCCGTATATCGAAACCATCGGGAAGCCGTATGACTCAGAGCATCGACACCCGCAGCACGCGAGTCCGCTCACTGGACCGCGCCTTCGACATTCTGGAGACGCTTGCCGACGCCGGAGGCAGTGTGGGCGTCTCCGAACTGGCGGTTCGCTCCGGCCTGCCCACCCCCACCATCCATCGACTTGCGCGCACCCTGGTCGACCGCGGCTACCTGCGCCAGGAACCCTCCCGCCGCTACAGCCTCGGCCCGCGGCTGATCGGCCTCGGCGAGGCGACCTCGAGTCTGCTGAGTTCGTGGGCGATTCCCTACCTGCAGGATCTGGTCGACTGCACCGGCGAGACCGCCAACCTCGCCATGCTCGAGGGCGACCTGGTCGTCTATGTCGCGCAGGTGCCCTCCAAACACTCGATGCGATCGACCGCGGCCGTCGGCCGCAGCCTGATGCCGCACTGCACCGCCGTCGGCAAGGCACTGCTCGCCGATGTCGAGCCGGAGCGGGTCGCGGCGCTGCTGCACCGCACCGGCATGCCCGCGGTGACCGAGCACACGCTCACCGATCCGGCGAGGTTCGGCGCCGCACTCGCGCAGGTGCGCCG
>CAYPQR010000227.1:0-5445 GCA_964412865.1 uncultured Intrasporangiaceae bacterium | reverse complement strand
ATGCGGAGACGCCGCTGGGGGTCTATCGCAAGCTGGCGCAGGACCGGCCGGGCACCTTCCTGCTCGAGTCCGCCGACGGCGGAGTGTGGACACGGTATTCGATCATCGGGGCCGCCAGTCGGGCCACGCTGACCGAGAAGGACGGCGAGGCCCACTGGATCGGGGAACCGCCCGTCGGCGTGCCGGATTCGGGCGATCCCACTGCCGTGCTGCGCGAGACGGTGGCGGCGCTCGCCACCGATCCGGTGCCGGGGCTTCCTCCGCTCACCGGGGGGATGGTCGGATCCGTCGGCTATGACGCCGTGCGGCGCTGGGAACGGGTCCCGCAGACCGCGGATGACGCGCTGCACCTGCCCGAGATCGCCGTGATGCTCGCGACGGACCTCGCGGTGCTCGATCACACCGACGGTTCGCTCTATCTGATCGCGAACGCCGTCAATCACGACAACACCGACCAGCGGGTCGAGCACGCGTGGCGGGACTGCGTGCGGCGGCTCGACGACATGCAGCGCCTCGTCGCGCGTCCGGCTCGTTCGACCGTCGCAGTGCCCGGAGACGCGAAGCTCGACCCGGCCAGCACGCACACCCGCGAGCAGTTCCACGACATGGTCGAGTCGTGCAAGGAGTCGATCCGGGCCGGTGAGGCCTTCCAGATCGTCGTCTCGCAGCGTTTCAGTGTGCCGTGCGACGCCGATTCGCTCGACGTGTATCGCGCACTGCGCGCCGCCAACCCCAGCCCCTACATGTACCTGCTGCGGTTCCCGCACCCGGACGGGTCGAGTTACGACGTCGTCGGGTCGAGCCCCGAGGCGCTGGTCAAGGTGACCGGCCGGACCGTCATCACCCACCCGATCGCGGGCTCGCGGCCCCGCGGGAAGACGCCCGACGAAGACCACCGGCTGGGCGACGAGCTGTTCGCCGACCCCAAGGAGCGCTCCGAGCACCTGATGCTCGTCGATCTGTCCCGCAACGACCTACAGCGCGTGTGCGAGCCGGGGACCGTCGACACCGTGGAGTTCATGCAGGTGCGGCACTACAGCCACATCATGCACCTGGAGTCGACCGTGACCGGTCTGATGCGCCCGGATGCCACCGCGTATGACGTGCTGGTCGCCACCTTCCCGGCAGGCACGCTGTCGGGCGCGCCCAAGACGCGGGCGATGTCGATCATCGAGACGCTCGAGGGCACCCGGCGCGGCGTCTACGGCGGCGTCGTCGGCTATCTCGACTTCGCCGGCGACCTCGACATGGCCATCGCGATCCGGACCGCCGTGATCAAGGACGGCGTCGCTCATGTGCAGGCCGGCGCCGGCATCGTGGCCGACTCGGTGCCCGAACTGGAATACCAGGAGACGCACAACAAGGCCGCGGCTCCGCTACGGGCCGTTGCGGCGGCCACCGGGATGAAGGTGGTGTGGTGACTTCCAAACGCACCGTCGTCGCCGTCGCGGCGCTCGGCGTCATCCTGCTGGTCGTCTCGAGCACGCAGGAGTGGGTCAGCGGGGTCGTGCGCGACGCCGTCCTCGCCGACGCACAGGTTTCCCTGAAGGGCTCGAAGGCCGCCCCCGCATGCATCGGCGCAGCCTTCGTCGGCGCCGCCGCGGTGCTGGCCGCCTTGACGACGGGCCGGATCGCGCGGTGGTTCTCGGCGGCGCTCGTGCCGCTGTCCGGCCTGCTGGCGCTGGGCGACGCGATCAAGCTGATTCGTGACCCGGCGGCAACGGTGCGCGACAGGGCAGCCACAGCGGCAGGGCACACCGGCGGTCTGCACATCTCGGTGCAGTTGAGCCCCTGGGTGTGGGTCGGTGTGCTGGGTGCCGTCGTGCTCACCGTCGCGGGGGTGCTGTGCCTGGCCGGGGTGCGCCGATGGAGCGGCCTGTCCAGCAGCTATGACGCGCCGACCGGCAAGAAGGCGCCGGTCGTCTCCGACTGGGATCGGCTGAGCGCCGGGGACGACCCTACGAGTGACGACCAGGAGCAGGGCTGACACAATAGCCCCAGACTTTTCCCGTCGGCTCATGAAGGAGTTCACCCTGATGTCGCACGACTCCGACCACCCGTTGGACATTCACGGCAAGAGCGTTGCGGGCTGGACCGGCGTGAGCATCCTGCTCCTGGCCGCAGTGCTGATCGCGGCCGGTGTGGCGTGGGGGGTCCACGCCCTGCAGATCGCGGGTGTCGTCGTCGCCGTGATCGGCGTCGCCGCCGGCGTGATCCTCTCCAAGGTCGGGTTCGGCGCCCCGCCGATCCCGCCGCCGCCCTACGACCGTTCGTCCGCCGCCCGTCTGATCGACGACCCGTCCGCCTCGCAGACGCACGGCACCGGACGGTAGCCTCCCGCGGTGTCCACCGTCCTCGAGGAGATCATCGCCGGAGTCCGCGAGGACGTCGCGGCCCGTCAGCGCACCGTCGGTCACGAGGCGCTCGCCCGCCGGGCCGCGGCCCGTCAGCCCGCGCTCGACGCATATGCGGCGCTTTGCGCGCCCGGTCCGGTGCGCGTCATCGCCGAGGTCAAGCGGCGCAGCCCGAGCAAGGGCGACCTGGCGCCCATCGGCGACCCTGCTGCCCTGGCGCAGTCGTATGAGCGCGGTGGGGCCACGGCCATCTCCGTGCTGACCGAACCGCGCCGGTTCGGCGGCAGTCTCGACGATCTCGATGCTGTCCGCGCGCGCGTCACCGTTCCGGTGCTGCGCAAGGACTTCATGATCGGCGACTACCAGATCACCGAGGCGCGGGCGCACGGAGCCGACATCATCCTGCTGATCGTCGCCGCGCTCGACGACACGCTGCTCGCCGACCTGCTGCAGCAGACGCACGAGTTGGGCATGACGGCGCTGGTCGAGGTGCATGACGAGGCCGAGATCGAGCGGGCACTCGCGGTCGGCGCCCGCGTGGTGGGGATCAACGCCCGCAATCTGAAGACTCTCGACGTCGACCGTGCAACCTTCGCCCGGCTGGCGCCGCACGTGCCCGACACCTGCGTTCGCGTCGCCGAGTCGGGAGTCCGCGGCCCCGACGACGTCGCGGAATACGCCCGCCACGGCGCCGACGCCGTCTTGGTGGGTGAGGCCCTGGTGACCGGGGGAGACCCCGACGCCGCCGTCGGCGCAATGATCGGGTCGGCCCCTGCGGCCGAGGGCATGGGTGGCCGGTGATGACCGACGTGGCGCGCCTCGGGCGGTTCGGGCAATACGGCGGGCGCTATGTGCCGGAGGCCCTCATCGCCGCGCTGGAGGAACTCGACGAATACCGCACGAAGGCCGACAGCGACCCCGGCTTCCTCGGCGAGCTGGCCAAGCTGCACCGCAGCTACACCGGCCGGCCGAGCATCATCACCGAGGTGCCGCGCTTCGCCGAGCACTGCGGCGGTGCGAGGATCGTCCTCAAGCGGGAGGATCTCAACCACACCGGCTCGCACAAGATCAACAACGTGCTCGGCCAGGCGCTGCTCACCAAGCGGATGGGCAAGACGCGGGTCATCGCCGAGACCGGCGCGGGTCAGCACGGTGTCGCGACCGCGACGGCCGCCGCGCTGATGGGGCTCGAATGCACCGTCTACATGGGCAAGGTCGACACGCAGCGGCAGGCGCTCAACGTCGCGCGGATGCGGCTGCTCGGCGCCACCGTGGTGCCTGTCGAGCACGGTTCGCAGACGCTCAAGGACGCGGTCAACGAGGCGTTCCGCGACTGGGTCGCCAACGTCGCGACGACGCACTACGTGCTCGGCACCGTCACCGGGCCCTACCCGTTCCCCGAGATGGTGCGCAACTTCCACCGCATCATCGGCGTCGAGGCCCGTCAGCAGGTGCTCGACGAATTCGGCCGGCTGCCCGACGCCGTATGCGCGTGCGTCGGCGGCGGCTCCAACGCGATGGGGATCTTCCACCGCTTCATCGACGACTCGCAGGTGCGCCTGATCGGCCTCGAGGGCGGCGGAGACGGGCCCGAATCGGGGCGGCACGCCTCCCGATTCAGCGGGCAAGCCATTCCGGGTGTGCTGCACGGCGCCTATACCTACGTGCTCCAGGACGACGAGGGGCAGACAGTCGAGTCGCACTCCGTCTCTGCCGGCCTGGACTATCCGAGCGTCGGGCCCGAGCACGCGGCCCTGCACGACAGCGGCCGCGCCGAATACCACGCCGTCACCGACACGGAGGCGATGGAGGCGTTCCGGCTGCTGTCGCAGACCGAGGGCATCCTCCCGGCGATCGAGAGCTCCCACGCGCTCGCGGGCGCGATGAAGGTCGGCCGTGAACTCGGCCCGGGCGGCCTGGTCCTGGTGAGCCTGTCGGGCCGCGGCGACAAGGATGTCGACGCCGCGGCGCGGTGGTTCGGCCTCCTGGGCGATGACACGCAGGCGGGGGAGCAGTCGTGAGCACCATCGAGGAGGTCCTGCGTCGCACCCGTGCCGAGGGACGTGCCGCACTGATCGGCTACCTGCCCGTCGGTTTCCCGACGGTGGAGGAGTCGCTCGAGGCGATGACGACCCTGGTCGAGGCGGGTGTCGACATCGTCGAGGCGGGCATTCCCTACAGCGACCCGCTGATGGACGGCCCCGTCATCCAGACCGCGGCGACGCGCGCCCTGGCGGCCGGGGTGCACGTGCGCGACGCATTCGCCGCCACGCGCGCCGTCACGGATGCGGGCGCGGCGGCGGTCGTCATGACCTACTGGAATCCGGTGCTGCGCTATGGCGTCGACCGGTTCGCCGCCGACCTGGCCGAGGCGGGGGGATCCGGCCTGATCACGCCCGATCTGGTGCCCGACGAGGCGGCCGACTGGATCGAGGCGAGCAAGGCGCACGGGCTCGACCGCATCTTCCTCGTCGCTCCCAGCAGCACACCGGAGCGCCTGGCCCACACGACGTCGGCCGCCAGTGGATTCGTGTATGCCGCGTCGCTGATGGGCGTCACCGGCGCGAGATCGAGCGTCGGCGACCAGGCGGCCGGTCTGGTCGAGCGCACCCGCGCGGTCACCGACCTGCCGATCTGCGTCGGGCTCGGCGTGTCCACGCCGGACCAGGCGCACGAGGTGGCGCGGTTCGCCGACGGCGTGATCGTCGGTTCGGCGCTGGTGCGCTGCCTGCTCGACCGCCGCGACCGCGCGGACGGCCTGGCGAGGCTCCGCGAGCTCGCGCGGGCACTGCGTGAAGGCGTGAACAGGTGAGCGCTGGGCTGGTCAGTTATCTGCCGAGCCCGAGCGTCGGAGTTCTCTGGCTCGGGCCCGTGCCCATCCGCGGCTACGCCCTGTGCATCCTCGCCGGCATCGTCTTCGCCATCTGGGCCACCGGCCGGCGCCTGGAGGATCGCGGCCATCAGCGTGAGGACGCCCTGACCGTCGCTTGGTGGGCGGTCCCGTTCGGCATCGTCGGCGGGCGCCTCTACAACGTCATCACCACGCCGCAGCCCTACTTCGGCGAGAACGGCAACCCGTGGGACGCGTTCG
>CAYPQR010000226.1:0-5480 GCA_964412865.1 uncultured Intrasporangiaceae bacterium | reverse complement strand
ACCGAGTTGCCGTCGACGCTGTTGCCGTTGAAGTTCGGCGGGATCTCGACGATTGGGAGGGTGAGGGTGCCGCCCTGCTTGAGGTTGGAGCGCGGCTGCGGGTTGTCGTAGCGCTTGCCGGCGACCGGCATGGGCATCGGGTCCGCGTTGGGCAGCACGCCGTTCGAGGGCTCTGCCTTGCCGCCCGAGGCGGCAGTCGATCCATTGCCGGAGCCGCCGGTCTTGCCGGAGCCGCTGTTGTCGCTGCTGCTGGAGCAGCCGGCCGCGGCCATCAGCGACGCGGCGCACGCGACGGCGAGAAGTCGGTTCATTTTCATCAGGGGTTCTCCTGCGTGACGAAGTGTCATGTGACGGTGACGTCGCTCAGACGCCTACAAAGGGAAGTGGCATGCGCGTTGCTGGTCGGCCACCTCCTCCCCGATGAGCTGCGGCTCCTCAGTGGCACACCGCTGCTGGTCTGTCGCGGAGAGGATCTTGAACTTCGGGCACCGCGTGCGGAAGCGGCATCCGCTGATCTTCTCCGACGGGCTGGGGAGGTCACCCGTGAGGATGACGCGCTCGCGTTCGCGCTCGATGGTCGGATCCGGCACGGGGGCCGCCGACAGGAGCGCTGCGGTATAGGGATGCTTCGGGGTGTCGAAGACGTGATCGGTGTCGCCGATCTCCATCAGCCGGCCCAGATACATGACGGCGACCCGATCGGCGATGTGCCGCACGACCGACAGGTCGTGCGAGACGAACAGGAACGAAACGCCGAGGCGGGCCTGCAGGTCGTCGAGCAGGTTGATGACGCCGGCCTGGATCGACACGTCGAGCGAGGCGACCGGCTCGTCGAGCACGATGAGCTCGGGCTCGACGGCCAGCGCGCGGGCGATGCAGATGCGCTGTCGCTGGCCTCCGGAGAACTGCTCGGCGAACCGGTCGACATGGTCGGGATTGAGCCCGACCAGCTCCATCAGCTCGCTGATACGGTCGTTGATCGCCTTCTTCGAATATCCCTGCACCTTCAGCGGTTCGGCGATCACGTCATAGACGGGCATCCGCGGGTCCATCGACGCCTGCGGATCCTGGAAGACGATCTGCAGACCGGAGCGCAGCTTGCGACGGGCCTTCCCACCGCGCATCGTCGACACGTCGGAGCCCATGACCACCACCTTGCCGCCGTCCTTCGGCGGAAGCAGCGACATGAGCTCCATCAGGGTGGTCGACTTGCCGCATCCGGATTCGCCCACCAGAGCGAGAGTCTCGCCCTTCTTGATGTCGAACGAGATGCCGTCGACAGCGCGCACGATGCCGATCTTGCGGCGAGTGATGCCGCTGGTCAGCGTGAAGTGCTTGTGCAGGTCCTCCACCTCGAGCACCGTCTCGCGCTGATCCCGCGGTAGGCGGTCGAGCTCGGATTCGGGCAGCTCGGGCACGGGATACACGTCGGTGCTCGTCAGCTGCTCGGCGATGATCTCGTCGGTGCGTATGCACGCGGCGACGTGCTCGCCCGACCCGCGGTGCGACACCAGCTCGGGCTCGGCCTCGCGGCACGCGTCGATCGCCATGGGGCATCGCGGCGCGAACGGGCATCCCGGCGGCAGGTCGAGCATCGCGGGCGGGTTGCCGGCGATGGGCACCAGCGGGCCGGCGTGCGTGCGGTCGGGCCGGGGCACCGCCGCGAGCAGGCCCATCGTGTAGGGCATGTGGGTGCGGTAGTAGACGTCGTCGACGGTGCCGCGCTCGACCGGCCGCCCGGCATACATCACCAGCACCTCGTCGGCCATGCCCGCCACGACGCCGAGGTCGTGGGTGATCAGCAGCGTCGCGGCGCCGGTCTCGCGCTGCGCGGTCTTGAGCACTTCGAGCACCTGGGCCTGCACCGTGACGTCGAGTGCCGTGGTGGGCTCGTCGGCGATGATCACGTCGGGGTCATTGGCGATCGCCATCGCGATCATCACCCGCTGACGCATGCCGCCGGAGAACTCGTGCGGGAAGGTGTTGAGCCGCTTCATCGGCTCGGGGATGCCGACCAGATCCAGCAACTCCGCCGCACGCTTCTTGGCCTGGTCGCGCGAGAGGTTCTGGTGGACGTCCAAGGCCTCGATGATCTGCTGGCCGACCGAGAACACCGGCGTCAGCGACGACATCGGGTCCTGGAAGACCATGGCGAGCTGCTTGCCGCGGATCTGTGACATGTGGCGGTCGCTCATGCCGATCAGCTCGCGGCCGTGCAGGTTGACCGAGCCCGAGACCGCAGCGGTCTCTGGCAGCAGGCCCATGATCGCCTGGGAGGTGACCGACTTGCCCGAGCCGGACTCGCCGGCGATGGCCAGCGTCTTGCCGGGGAACAGATCGAAGGAGACGCCACGCACGGCATTGACGACGCCGTGCTCGCTGCCGAACGCGACCTTCAGGTCGCGCACGCTCAGCAGCGGGTCGCCGAAGGCCGAAGGCTTCTCGAGGTCGAGGGCGGGGGATGTCATGCGGGATCCTCGCAAAGTATCGAATGGGCTGGTCGAGTAGCGCGATGCGAGGGACGAGCAAGCGCGTATCGAGACCTCCGAGCGTGCGTCGCCGAACCGGTTGGCAGCGGTCGTTGCGTGGTCTCGATACGCTCCTTGCTCCTTCGTCGCTGCGGAGCTACTCGACCAGCTAGGGCTGGTCGAGTAGCGAGCGCCCGGGCGAGCAATGGGGGCACCTCCCGCATGGAGCGAAGCGCGCGGGGGAGCGAGACCTGGTGAGAGGCGTTGCGAGGCCGGTTGGCAGCGCACGTCGCGAGGTCTCGATACGGCTCCCCCGCTTCGCTCCTCCGCCTACTCGACCAGCCCGCCTGGGGGGACATCATGCGCGGCCTCCGGACTCGGACGAGGGGTCGAGGGCGTCACGCAGGCCGTCACCGATGAAGTTCATCGAGAAGAGCAGGGCCAGCAGCACGACGATCGGCTCGATCAGCAGCCACGGGGCGGTCAGCATGCTGGCGACACCGTCGGAGATCAGCGTGCCGAGCGACGTGTCGGGCGGCGTGATGCCGAACCCGATGAAGGACAGCGAGGTCTCCGCCTCGATGAAGGTGACGACGCCGAGCACGGTGTGGATGATCAGGATCGATCCGAGGTTGGGGATCATGTGGCGCAGAATGATGGTGAACGACCGTTCGCCCATGAACTTCGCCGCCGTGACGTATTCCCGGTCGCGCAGCGACAGCGCGATGGCGCGCAGGATGCGGGCATAGCCGAACCATCCGAACAACGTGAGGGCGGCGCACAGCAGGATCCAGCCGTTGGTGCCGGACGCCCTCGAGGTCATGAGCGCCAGGATGAAGAACGACGGGATGACCATGCACATGTCGAGCAGCCAGGTGCCGACCTTCTCCGGCCAGCCCTCGAAGTAGGCGATGGCGGTGCCGACGATCGCGGCGATGATCGTGACCGCGACGGATGCGATGACCCCGATCATCAGCGAGCGGCCCAGCGCCCGGATCACTCGGGCATACATGTCGCCACCGGCCCCGTCGGTGCCGAGCCAGTGCTCGCTGTCCGGGCCCTTGTTCAGCGAGAGGAAGTCGGTGTCGCTGTAACTGTATTTGCCGAAGTGGGAGCCGAAAATGGCCATGAACACGAGGAACAGGAAGATCACCAGCCCGACCACGGCGAGCTTGTTGCGCAGGTAGCGCCGGATGATCAGCCGGCCCTTGCTGGTGCGCTGGACGGCGATCCGCTCCTCGGCCTCCACCTCGGTCGGTGGGGTGGGGCCCGGGCCGGTTGTCAACGTCGTCACGATGCCTCCTTCACGAGATCCGGATCCGCGGGTCGAGCATCGCGATGAGCACGTCGGCGAGCGTGAGTCCGATGCAGGTGGCGACACCACCGAGGAAGGCGACCGCGACGGCGCCGTTGATGTCGTTCTGGTTGATGGTCTGGATGAAATACAGGCCCGCGCCGCGGATCGAGAAGATCTGCTCGATGAACACGGCGCCGGTCACGGCCAGCGCGACGTTGAGTGCGATGTTGAACGCCGTCGGGATCAGCGACGGCCGCAGGGCATGCCGCCGGATCGCGACGTTCTTGCGCAGGCCCTTGGCCCGCGCCGTGCGCACGTAGTCGGCGTTGAGCGTGTCGAGCAGGTAGGTGCGCTGCGTGAAGTGGTAGCCCGCGTATCCGGCGAGCACCAGCGACAGCACGGGCAGCGCCGCATGTTTCAGGTAGTTGACCACCCCTGGACCGCCCCAGCCGGTCACATACAGGAAGTGCACGCCCATCTTCTGCTGGGTCTGCAGGTAGGCCAGCGCGAGCAGCAGCGCGAGCACGAAGGTCGGGGTGACGAGGAAGAACACGCTGACGACGTTCCAGGTGCGGTCCGCAGCCTTGTACTTGCGGATCGCGGTGTAGACACCGACGGCGACACCGAGCAGGGCCGTGATGATCGTGGCGGGCAGCACCAGCTGCAGGCTCACCCAGCCGCGGTGCCACACCTCCGAATTGATCGCCTCACCCTGGGGCGTGTAGCCCCAGTTCCAATGCAGCACGATCTTCTCCAGCCAGCTCCAATACCGCTGGATGAGTGGCGTCTCATCGTTCACACCCGCGAAGGTCAACGACGCGTCGATCGACGACTTCGGCGGCACCGGCCGCATCTGCAGGTAGTTGGAGCGGGGGTCCAAGAACGCAGAAGCCAGGAAGTAGACACCGCTCGTCGCGATGAACAGCATCGCTATGTAGCTCGCGATCCTGCGCGCGATGAAGCTCAGCAAGGAATATCCCCCTCAGGGCGTGACGTGGCAGACGGTGCGTAGTGATCATGCCCACATCGAGGTCACCAAGGAACCCCAGAAGGGTCACGATTCGACAACACCTGCCAGTGGTTGCACGATCAAAGACCTCGGCCCGGAGCCGTGCGGGGCTCCGGGCCGAGGTCTGTGGAGCGGGGCTACTGGTGAAGCGACGGCGCGCCGGCCGTGCCCATCGCCTCGGTGGCCAGACGCTCGCCGGTGTCGGTGCTGAACAGGTGGATGTGGTCGCCCTTCGGCTTGAAGTAGACCGTCGCGCCCTTCTCCGGCACCTGCCGGCCGTCGACGCGCGTGACGATCTGCAGGTTTTCGTCACGGCCCGCATTGGTGCGGCCGTAGACATAGCCGTCGGCGCCCAGCTCCTCGACGACGTCGACCTCGACCGGGATGCCCTCCCCGGCGGAGTTGGGCACCAGGTCCTCCGGGCGCACGCCCAGCGTCACCTTCGAGCCCGCGGCGGCGATCGAGTCGCGGCTGATCGGGTAGACCGTCGATCCCAGCTTGACGCCGCCGTCGGTCACCGGCAGCTCCAGCAGGTTCATCGCCGGCGAGCCGATGAACCCGGCGACGAAGACGTTGCTCGGCCGGTCATACATCTCGCGCGGCGTGGCGCACTGCTGCAGGATGCCGTCCTTCAGCACCGCCACGCGGTCACCCATCGTCATCGCCTCGACCTGGTCGTGGGTGACATAGACGGTCGTGACGCCGA
>CAYPQR010000225.1:0-5483 GCA_964412865.1 uncultured Intrasporangiaceae bacterium | reverse complement strand
CGCCGCTCGGGGTCGGCCTGCCAGAACTCGACCGTGTCGGCCGCCATCCGCCACAGGCACCAGTGGTCGGCGAGCAGGCCGGAGTCGGCGTCGAGCCGCGCTCGCGCCCGCGCGACCGCCGCCAGGCATTCGTCCTGGTCGGCCAGGTCGGTGCTCTGCCGGTCGGTGAGCGCGACCGCCCGCGCCCCGAGGCTGCGCGCGAGGAAGTCGGCGTCCGACCGTGCGCGCTCCGACGGCACGACACCGCCGCGGATGCGCACCGAGCGGCCGATCGTCGGCCAGTAGAAGGTCAGCGCGGCGACCGGATGCGCCTGGAGTTGCCTGCCCTTGGCACTGGTCGTCGAGCCGGCGAACCACCACCCGTTGCCGGCGTCGAGGTCCTTGAGGATGAGCACGCGCGCATCGGGCAGTCCGTCGGCATCGACCGTCGAGAGCGTCATGGCTGTCGGCTCGGGCTGTCCTGCCCCGATGGCCGATTCGAGCCAGGCACCGAAGAGCTCGACCGGTGAGAGAGGCACGTTGTCGGTGTCGAACGGACCCGGGGGACGCCCGGTGAGCGTGGGCATCCGGCGCAGCGCTTCCCGAGTCGACGACATCCGCACAGCGTATGCGGTCATCCTGGGTGCCGGGTGAGATCGCCGCTCATCGTCCACCGGAGACGTCGACGGTCGTGGCGGTGATGTATGACGCGTCGTCGGAGGCCAGCCAGGCGATCGTCTCCCCGACCTCCTCGGCCCGGCCGGGTCGCCCGAGCGGCGGTGTGCTGCCGAGGCGTTCGAGCCTGCCCGGCGCGTGGATCTCGGTGTCGATCAGTCCGGGCCGCACACCGACGACCCGGATGCCCTCGGCGGCGACCTCGCCGGCCAGGCCGATCGTCAGCGCGTCGACCGCGGCCTTGCTCCCGGCGTAGTCGACGTATTCGCCCGCCGCGCCCAGCACGGCCGCGCGCGACGACACGTTGACGATGACGCCGCCGCTGCCGCCCTGCGCCGTCGACATGTGGCGCACCGCCTCCCCGGCGACGAGGAACGCGCCGCGCACGTTGATCGCCAGCACCCTGTCGAGGCGAGCGGCGTCATACTCGTCGACGCGGGCCTGCGGCGTCACCACGCCTGCATTGTTGACGACGATGCCGATCGGGCCGAGCTGCGAGCGGGCGATCTCGAACATCGCTGGGATGTCGTCCGGTTCGGCGATATCGGCCCGGATGCAGACGGCCCGGCGGCCGAGGTCGCGGCAGGCGGCAGCAGTGCGCTCAGCGTCGTCGGAGCGCTCACGATAGGTGAGCGCGATGTCCCAGCCACGGCGTGCCAGCGCCAGACAGGTCGCGGCGCCGATGCCGCGGCTGCCTCCGGTCACGAGTGCCGCGCGTTGCGGGTCGGGGTCCATGCCGGCCTCACCTCCTGTGGGTTGCGTCGGGTCACAGTCTGCCGTGGCCGGCGCCGTGGAGGTGCCGCGCCGTGCCGAGTGTCTGCACCCGACGCCGCGGCGTGACCAGGCCCAGCGCGAGCCCGGCCGCGACGATCAGCACCCCGAGCCACACGACGGCATGGGGCAGGGGTCCGCCGAGCAGCACCCCGGTGAACGCGGCGGCGATCGGTGCGATCCCGGTGAGCAGACCCGCACGGTCGGGGCCGATCCGCTGGACGCATCCATACCAGAGCAGGAACGCGACCGCCGTCACCATGACCGCGAGGTATGCCGTGGCCAGCCACTGGCCGCCGGAGAGCTCGGCCACCGCGCCGGGCCCCTCCCGGACGGCTCCGATGACCGCGAAGACGACGGCCGCCATCCACGTCGAGTGCACGGACACACCGTGCGGCCCGTGGCCGGCGAGCACCGGGACCGCGAGCAGCGTGAATCCGGCTTCGCACAGCATGACCAGCACCGCCCACGCGAGCCCGAGGGTGTCCGCCCGGCCGAAGCCCTCGACGAGGCCGGCGCCGCAGGTCACGACGACGGCGGCGACGACCGCGCGGGTGTGCGGGGGCCTGCCCTGCAGCGCCGGGCCCAGCACGGCCAGCAGGATGGGCACGCAGGCGACGGCGACGCCGAGCACGGCGGGTTCGGCGTGGCGCGACCCCTCGACGAGTCCGATGTTGAACAGCACCAGGCCGCTCATCGTCACTCCGGCGAGCCAGCACCACTGCGTGCCGCGGGGCCGGTGCACCCGCCGGCCCGACGCACGGGTGAGCAGCACCAGGATCGCGCTCGCCACGGCATACCGGGCGGACTGAGCGGTGCAGAACGGGGCGCCCGCCAGCGTGCCGGAGACGGCGACGCTGCCGCCGACGACCGACATCGCGGCGGCACCCGCGAGCGGCGGGCCGATGGTGGGCCGAGAAGTGCGGGTCAAGGGCATGAAGACATGGTCGCGAGCAGATATGGTCTTGTTGAAGGTCCAATATGGACCGAATGCAGTGGACCAAACTGGGCGGTGATGGTCGTGGGTGCCGAATTCCTCCAGCTCGGCGGACCGCCCCCGCGCGGCGGGATCACCGACTGGCTGGTGGATGCCGTCCGCGCGGCGGTCGCCGACGGGAGGCTGACCAGCGGTTCACGACTACCCGCATCCCGCACGCTGGCCGCGGAGCTCGGCGTCTCGCGTGGTGTCGTGGTGGAGGCCTATGCCCGGCTGGCGGAGGAGGGCCTGACCCGCGCGCGCACGCGTGGCGGCACCGTGGTCGTGGCTCCCGCCGGGCACGAGGCCGAAGCGCGTGCCGGGGGCACTGTGCTCGACCGGCTGCCCCAGGCCGCCGGACGCGGGCACGACATCGAGATCGATCTGTCGCCCAATCTGCCTGATATCGGCTCGTTTCCGCGAGCGATGTGGGCGAGGCACCAGCGTGCGATCCTGGACCGCGCCGGCCCCGACGAGCTGGGTTATGGCGATCCTCAGGGCCTTCGGCGACTGCGTGTTGCACTCGCCGAGTGGCTGGGCAGGGTCCGCGGGGTGCGTGCCACCGCGGACGACATCGTGATCGTGTCGGGCGTCGCCCAGTCGCTGACGCTGCTGGCGCAGGTGCTCGGCCGCCACGGGATCACGCGCATCGCCGCGGAGGACCCCGGATCTCGTGGTGCCCGTGACCATCTCGGCTACTGGGGTATGCAGGTGCGGCCGGTGCGCGTCGACGGTGACGGCCTGAGCGTGGACGCGCTGCGGCATACGGATGCGCAGGCGGTGCTGGTGACCCCGGCGCACCAGTTCCCGACCGGGGTGGTGCTCGGTGCGGACCGCCGCAGGGATCTGATCGACTGGGCCTCCGGGTCGGGTCTGATCATCGAGGACGACTACGACGCCGATCAGCGCTATGACCGGCAACCGGTGGCCGCCTTGCAACCCTTGGCGCCGGGTCTGGTCGCGCACACGGGCAGCACCTCCAAGAGCCTCGCACCGGGAATGCGGCTCGGCTGGCTGGTGCCGCCCAGCCACCTTCGCGACGAGATCGTCGAGGCCAAACACGCGAGCGATCTGGGCAGTCCCGCTCTCGCACAACTCGTGCTGGCCCGCATGCTGACGTCCGGCGACTACGAGCGGCATCTGCGCCGCATGCGCCGCCGGCAGCGGGAGCGCAGGGATGCCCTGGTGCGGCAGTTGCGCCGCGAGCTGCCCGGTGCGAAGGTGCACGGGGTGGCCGCCGGACTGCATGTGCTGGTCGAGCTGCCCGACGGGATCGACTGTGACGACGTGGTGCTCGCCGATCGGCTCGGTGAGCGTGGCGTGCTGGTGCACCCGCTCGGCTGGCACCGGCACGCGCCCGGACCACCCGGCCTGCTCATCGGCTACGCCGCGAACTCTCCGGCGAGACTTCGCCGTGCCGCGGCGGTGATCGCCGACGAAGTGGGCGGGCACACCGATACGCTCAGGACAGGCAGACCCGCGACTCGAAGGAGCATCCGATGATCTTGCAGCTGGGCGGGCGTGTGCCCGACGTCTCACCGACCGCGTGGGTGGCGGGCAGCGCCACGGTCATCGGGAGCGTGCGGCTCGGGGAGCAGGTGGGGGTGTTCTACAGCGCCGTGCTGCGCGCCGACATGGAGAGCATCACGATCGGTGACCGGTCGAACCTGCAGGACGGCGTTGCGCTGCATACAGATCCGGACTTCCCCCTCACGCTCGGGCGGGGTGTCTCGGTGGGCCACAATGCGGTGCTGCACGGCTGCACCGTGGAGGACGACGTCCTGATCGGTATGGGTGCCACGGTGCTCAACGGGGCGACGATCGGCTCGGGCAGTCTCGTCGCGGCGAACGCGCTGATCCCCGAGGGCGCCCAGATCCCACCGGGCTCGCTGGTCGCCGGCGTGCCCGGCAAGGTGCGGCGCGAACTCTCCGCGGAGGAGCAGGAGGGCATCAAGCTCAACGCCGACGTCTATGTCGACCTGACCGCCCAGCACGCCCGCGACGCCGCGCCGGTCGGCGACTGAGCCGGCAGCACCGCAAGCGTATGCGGCGTCCGTCGGATCTGACGCCTCCCGCATACCCTTGGACGCCTGGTCAGCGACACACGTCGCCGATCAGCCGTCGCGCATTCCCGCCGAGGACGGCGCGCACCTCGTCGGTGGTGAGCCCGCGGGAGGACAACACGTCCTCGAGCGTGGCGAATTCGCGGTAGTCCGTGAGGACGGGGTGGTAGTTGCCGTCCAGGTCGGTGCCGATCCCGACGTGCTCCACGCCGACGGCGTCGGTGAGGCGCATGATCTGATCGACATAGTCGTCGAGGGTGTCGAGCGCGAAGCCGGCCGGCCATACGCCGATGACGCCGCCGGTGTCGGCGACCAGCCGGGCGTGCTCGGCGCTCACGCATCGTGGATGTTCGCGCCCCGGCACCGTGAGATGTGTATGGGAGATCATCACCGGGCGGTCGGAGACGCGCACGGCGTCGCGGGTCGTCTCGAGGGTCGCGTGCGCCAGATCGACGATCATCCCCAGCCGATCCATCTGCCGCACCACGTCGGCGCCTGCGTCACTGAGCCCGCCGTGCACGGGCGGGGCCGTCTGCACGTCGCCGAAGGCGTTGGGGCGATAGTGCACCAGCTGCACCGAGCGCACACCGCTGCGGTGCGCATCGACCAGGTGCGCTCCGGAATACTCCAGGAAGTCGGCGCCCTCGCACGCGAGCAGCATCCGGCCGTCTCCCGATGCAAGCGCGGCGTCGAGGTCGGCGCCGTCCCGCAGGGGCTTCAGCCCCGCCCGCGTGCCGGCCCGCGCGGCAGCCTCCAGCTGGCGCAGGTGGTCCATGTAGGCCTGCTCGGGCTCGAACTCACCCGAACCGTCCAGACCACCGGCCGGATTCGCTCTCAGCGCGCTCAGGTCGGAGATGGTCGCGAAGCTGACCGCGCTCATACCGCTCGATGTGATCTGCGAGGGGTCGGACGCATCGGCCGCGCTGATGGCGTCGAACGTCCCTGCCGGATCGCCGCCCGTCGAGCCGTCGAGGAAGAAGCGTCCGGGGTGGGCGTGCAGATCGATCCGCGGCGTCGTC
>CAYPQR010000224.1:0-5484 GCA_964412865.1 uncultured Intrasporangiaceae bacterium | reverse complement strand
CTAGCCGGTGGTGCTCTCGCGATCCGAGCGGCATCTTTCGTACGTCTCGAGTGAGATGTCCAGCCGGGCGAGTAGCTCCGCCAGCTGAGTGCGATCGGATCGTGAGAGGCCCTGGAGCATCTCTTCCTGCTCGTCGAAATGCACGGCGAGGATCTTGTCGATCGTCTGGCGGCCCTTGGCCGTCAACTGCACATAGACCTTTCGGCGGTCGCCGTCGTCCCGAACCCGCTTGACCAGCCCCTCCTCCTCCAGGCGGTCGATGCGCTGGGTGATACCCCCACTAGTGATCAGGCCGAGCTGCGCGAGCTGGCCGGCCGAACTGCGTTGTTTCGGGCCGCTGCGCCGCAGTGACGCGAGGACATCGAATGCGGCCGGTGTCAGGCCGAATCGGCCCAGGTGCTCCGCCACCAGCATCTGGTATCGCTGGTTGCCCCGGTGCAGCCTGCCCAGCACGGCGATGCTGGCCACGTTGAGATCCGGATCGGTGCGGTTCCACTGGTCGAGGATGAGATCCACCAGATCCGAACTTGAATGGCGTGTCGCCATCGAAAACCCCCTCAGCACTGAGCTGATCGCGGTGTGGAGATGTTGGTAGTCATCTTGGCACAGCGTCTAACTCGTGTCACGAGTACGGGCCGTGCAGGAAACGACTATTGAGCTCTCAACGGTTTAGCCAGATGAGGGTTGCGCCCCACCTGAGAGTCAAGGTGTGGCCCTCGCGTCCTCGGATCCCTCAGTGCAGTAGTCGCGAAACGATTTCGGTGGCCTGCTGTGAGTCCTCGGCGACGATGACGACGAGACGTGGAGCGCTCGGAACGCGCACAACTCGGCGCATCAGCACCGTCGTGGCGACGCAGCTCAGAACCACAGCAGCCGCCGGCAGGTAGGGACGCAGAGCCGCGACCACCGACGTCCTGGTCCGCTTCGATTCGGGTGCGGCTGTCGTGACGGCGACGGGACTCGAGGGCGGCACCGCAGCCGGCGCCGTGGACGATTGCTGAACGATCTCCTCCAACCGCTTGACGAAGGTCGCAGCCATTCGCTTGACGACCTCGCCCAGGATTCCTCGCCCGAACTGTGCCGGCTTGCCAGTCAGATCGAGATCGACCGTCACCACGATGCCGGTGCGTTCTGCCGGCAGTTCGGAGAGGCCGGCGGTGATCTTCGCGGTGACACCGCCGGATCCGCGTTGCTCGGTGCCCTTCCCGTCGATCACGACCTCGCGCTTCGCAGCATCGTGGCGCAACGACCCCTCACCGGCATAGCGAAGATTCATCGGCCCGAGCTTGACGCCCAGGGATCCGCGGAACGTATCACCGTCGACCTCGTCCAAAGTTGCACCGGGAAGTGCGGCGACGGCTCTGCCGGGGTCGGTGATGACTGGCCACACATCTCGCAAAGGGGCATTGATCGACAGCTCATGGGTGATGTTCACGAGGTGGTGACTCCTTTGGCTCGAACTCGGGCATCGCGGATGAGTGCGCGGACATTGTTCGCGGTAAGGGGGCAGCGGCGCACGACGACACCGAAGGGCGCGAGGGCGTCCTCGACCGCTCCGGCGATCGCTGCCGGGGGACCAACCGCTCCGCCCTCACCGAGGCCCTTGACTCCCAATTCGTTGGTGGGAGTGGGGCATACGATTTCACCAAGCCGAATGTCCGGCACGGACTCGACCCCAGGCAGGAGATAGTCCATGAAGGTGGTGGTAAGCGGCTGGCCTGCAGCGTCGTACTGCAGGTGCTCCAGCAGGGCGCCACCGATGCCGTTGGCCGTGCCACCGATGATCTGGCCATCGACGATGACGGGGTTGACGATTCGTCCAGCCTCGTGGATGACCACGTAGTCATCGAGACTGACCTTTCCGGTTGTCTCCTCGACCTCCACCTGGACCACGTGCAACCCGCTGGACGTCGCGTAGTTGGGAGGCTGGAAGTAGGAGAGCTCGGAGAGACGCGAGACGCCGTCCTTGTCGGGCGTCAGCGCGGCCTGACGGACCAGATCACGCAGGGTGAGCCGTGTGTCTCCGGACACCAGCACGCCGTCACGGAAGCGGATCGATTCCGCAGGCACCTGCATGACCTGGGTGGCCGCCCGAATAATGGTGCCGCGCAGAGCCGTCGACGCCTGATTGATCGCGTTTCCCGCCGTGACCATGGCCCGGCTCGCGATGGTGCCGATACCGTGGGGTACGCGGTCGGTGTCGCCACCGACGATGTCGATCAGCTCGACCGGTACACCGAGCGCGTCGGCCGCGACCTGCGCGAAGGAGGTCGCGTGGCCCTGGCCCATGGACGGCGTGCCCGTTGCGATCACGATCCGACCGGATGGCTGGACGGTCGCACGGGCGCTCTCGAACGGCCCGAGCCCACTCATCTCGGTGTAGATCGCCATGCCCAGGCCGACGTAGCGGCCTTCCGCACGCAGCTCCTCCTGGCGACGGCGGAAGCCGGGCACATCGATCATGTCTCGAGCCATCGCCATCATGGCCGGGTAGTTGCCACTGTCCAGCTCGTGGGGCAGGCCTCGACGGTCCAGCAGCCCGTTGCGGTAAGGCATCTCATCGGGCTGGATGAGGTTGCGCTCGCGCAGTTCCCACGGGTCGAGTCCGAGGTGGATCGCGAGTCGGTCCATGGCGCGCTCCATGGCAAACACCGCCTCGGGCCTGCCTGCCCCGCGGAACGGGGTCGTGAACGTCGTATTCGTCAGCGAGCCCGTGACCTCGAGATCCATGGCCGGGACTCGGTAGGTGCCGCTCAGGTGCGCGATGGAGTTGTATGGGACGGTCAGGCCGACGAAGTTGCGGCATCCCAGGTTGACGATGAAGTGGTCTCGCAGTCCGAGAAGGTGCCCTTGGGAGTCTGCGGCCAGTTCGATGTGGTGGATCTGTTCACGGGCGTGCGTACCCGCCACCAGGTTCTCGGATCGGTCCTCGACCCATCGCACCGGCACGCCGAGCTCTCGCGCGACATACGGGACGACGAGCTCCTCGACGACGAACACACCCTTCTGACCGAAGCCGCCACCGATGTCCACCTGGTGCAGATGGACATCGTCGACGGACAGGCCGATGGCCTCGGCGATACGGTCGCGCATACGGTGGGGAGTCTGTGTGTTGCTGAAGACATCCAGCTGATTCCTGACCCGGTCGGGCCTGACCAGGATCGCTCGGGTCTCGATCGGTGACGGCACGTATCGCTGAGAGCGGAACTCCTCACTGATCACGACGTCGGCCGAGGCGAACGCAGCGTCGATGTCACCTGTGGTGGCGCGGGTGTGCAGCCCGACGTTGTCGTCCGCGGCGAGAAGGGCCGGCGGGCAGTCCTCCAGAAGGGCGGCCTCCGGATCCATCACCACGGGCAGCTCGTCGAAGGTGACTTCGATGTGTTCCAGCGCATCCTCGGCCAGATAGCGAGTCTCGGCGATGACTACGGCAATCGGCTGGCCCACGTAGTTGACCTCGTCGCGGGCGAGGACCTCCTGCGGCTGGATCCGCACCAGTGGGTGCAGAGCCTGCTCGATGCCCGGCGGGACCCGTAATTCCTCGGAATTGATCAGGTCGTCCACCTTCCCGGCAACATCGTCACCGGTGAACACGGCCAGCACGCCCGGTTGCTGCCGTGCTTCCTCGACGTCGATGCCGCGGATGCGCGCGTGGGCTACGGGGCTGCGGAGGAAGGCGGCGTCGACGACACCGGGCACGTCCAAGTCGTCGACGTAGCGTCCCTGACCGCGCAGCAGCCGTTCATCCTCGCGGCGAGGCAGCGGTCGGCCGATTTGTGGGCCGTCGTCGGCGTCGGCGGGACCCTCTCCATGGACACCGCAGGACTTCCCGCAGGGCAGATCGAGGATCTGGCGGCCGGCGTTACGGATGCCGACGTAGCCGGTGCACCGGCACAGGTTGCCGCCCAGGTAGTCCATCATCGTGTCCTCCGACGGGCCGCTTGCTCCGGGCGTGTCTTCGTGCTGGTCCCGCACGTCCGACATGGACATCAAGAATCCGGGGGTGCAGAAGCCGCACTGCATTGCGTGGTGCTCGTGAAAGGCACGCTGGGCGGGATGCAGTTCCTCGTCGTCGGGGGCCAGCGCCTCGACGGTGGTCACCTCGGAACCCTCGCAACTGACTGCGAGGGTCAGACAGGACCGCACCGCCCGCCCGTCGACGCGCACGGTGCAGGCGCCGCAGGACCCCTGCTCGCACCCCACGTGGGTACCCGTCAGGCGCAACCTATGGCGCAGCAGGTCGCTCAGCAACAGACGCGACTCGACCTGCACCTGCACGGGGGTGCCGTTGACGGTCAACTGCAGGTTGTGCCAGGTGGTGGTCTCAGCCATCGAGGGGCCCGACGGAGCCCGCAGTTGCCGGCCGTGCGATGTGTTGGATGTGATGGTCATGGGGTCGCCTCCAAGGCGGACTCGAGAACGGTGCGCGTCAGGTGGTGGGCGAGTTCGGTGCGGAACTGCGCTGACGCGTGGATGTCATCGACGGGTTCGGCATCGTCCGCCGCATGGATTGCCGCCTCACCGATGACGTCGGTGTCGATCGGCCGACCGTCCAGGTGCGCCCCGACGGCGTGCGCAATCGTCGGAGCACCCTCCAGGCCGAAGAGGACCACGGTCGTTCCGTGCGCCCGCGAGCCGGATCGCGTCGTAATAGCTGCCGCACCCACCGTGGCGAAGTCGCCTCTGCGAGGGGCGAACTCCGCGAAGCCCCACACAGTGCCCGCCGGCACCGGCTTGACGACGATCTCACGCAGTACCTCATCCGGTTCGAGGAGTGTCATGAATGTCCCGAGCATGAATTCTCCAGCGGGGATCTGCCGCTCACCTCTTGAGCTCACGGCGTGCAACGTGGCTCCGAGCGCCGTCATGACGGCGGGTAGCTCCGCCGCTGAATCCGCGTGCGCAAGGCTGCCGCATACAGTGCCGCTGTTGCGGATCTGGGGATGGCCGATGTGCGAGATCGCGGCGCTCAGCAGTGGCCATCTCTCGCGGACGCGGTAGTCCGTCGCGACGTCTGCCTGCCTCGCCGTGAGCGGTATGTGCAAATTGCCGGCTCTGTCTATTTGCAACTCACCCGCGTCTTCGATGCCGGTGATGTCTACCAGCACATCGGGATGGGACATGCGCATGTTCAGCACTGGCATCAGAGACTGCCCACCCGCCAGGATCTTGACCTCTCGCCGACTATGTGCCAACAGGTCGATGACGTCGCCAAGACGTCGGGCACGGACATAGTCGAACGGTGGTGGCTTCATCAATGTTCCTTAGCTACAAGGCAATCGACGGACTGCTGCACTGCTGCTGCGAGAGGTCGATCGTGGGTTTCAGGGCTTCGCCGTGATACACATTACATCAAAATAGCTAAGCGCAAAGATATTTATCAAACGTGAGCGCAAGTGCTCAGATGCCGAGCCGGGATGACCGCAACTCCTCCAGGTCGCGGTCCGCGCCGTCGAGCGAGACCTTCGCCGCCCGTCCGCGGCC
>CAYPQR010000223.1:0-5505 GCA_964412865.1 uncultured Intrasporangiaceae bacterium | reverse complement strand
CGCACTCTCCTTCGGCGCAGACTTCTCGCGGTGGGTCATGATGCGGCCTCCGCCATCTGCGAGTCGACGATCTCCTGGTATTCGGCGCACGAGCTCAGCAGCTGATCGTGCGTGCCGAGGCCGACGAGCCGTCCGTCGTCGAGCACGGCGATCTGGTCGGCGCCGGTGATGGTCGAGATCCGCTGTGCCACCAGGAATACCGTCGCGTCGGTGACGCGTGGGGCCAGCGCGGCGCGCAGCCTGCGGTCGGTCGCGAGGTCCAGTGCCGAGAACGCGTCGTCGAACAGATAGATGGTCGGCCGCGCGACGAGCGCCCGCGCGATGCACAGCCGCTGCCGCTGCCCGCCCGAGAGGTTGGTGCCGCCCTGCGACACCGGCGCGGCCAGCCCGCCCTCGAGATCGGCGACGAATCCGGCGGCCTGAGCGACGCGCAGGGCCTCCCACAACTCCCCGTCGTCCGCATCCGGATTGCCGTAGCGCAGGTTGTCGGCGACGGTGCCGGAAAACAGGTAGGCCTTCTGCGGGACGATGCCGATGTGACCCCACAGGTCGCTGGGTTCGAGGTCGCGCACGTCGATGCCGTCGACGCGCACCGACCCGCTGGTGGCGTCGAAGAGCCGCGCGATCAGTGAGATCAGCGTCGTCTTGCCGGCACCGGTCGACCCGACGATCGCGATGGTCTGCCCCGGCTCGGCGTGCAGCGAGATGTCGCGCAGGACGGGCTCGTCGGCGCCGGGATACTGCATACTCGCGCGGTCGAGGTCGACGACTCCGCGCACCCGCTCCGGACGCTGCGGGTCGGCCGGCGGCACGACCGACGGCTCGGTGTGCAGCACCTCCATGATCCGATCGGCCGAGACGGACGCGCGCGGGATCATCATGAACATGAAGGTCGCCATCATGACCGACATGAGGATCTGGATCAGATAGGTCATGTATGCGGTGAGCGAGCCGATCTGCACGGCGCCGCTGTCGATCTGGTGGGCGCCGAACCACCAGACCGCCACGGTCGAGGCGTTCATCACCAGGAAGACCGACGGGAACATCGTCATCATCAGCGCGCCGACCTTGATCGCCACGTCGGTGAGGGCGTCGTTGACCTCGGTGAAGCGGGCCTGCTCGTGCTCCTCCCGCACGAAGGCGCGGATGACCCGGACGCCGCTCAGGTGCTCGCGCATCACCCGGTTGACCAGGTCGATGCGCCGCTGCATGAGCCGGAACCCGGGCACCATCTTGCGCACGATCAATGCGATCACGGTGCCGAGCACGGCCACGGCGACGACCATCAGCCACGACAGCCCGGCATCCTCGTGCAGTGCCATCACGACGCCGCCGACCATCATGATCGGCGCACTGACCATGAGCACGGCGCTCATCAGGACGAGGCGCTGCACCTGCTGCACGTCGTTGGTGCTGCGGGTGATCAGCGATGGTGCCCCGAACTGGCCGACCTCTCGTGCCGAGAACTCGCCGACCTTGGAGAAGATCGCGGCACGCAGATCACGGCCCACGGCCATCGCGATGCGGGCGCCGACATAGGCCGCGCCGATCGCCGCGCAGACCTGGCCGGCGGTGATCAGCAGCATCCATCCGCCGGTGTGCCAGATGTATGCGGTGTCGCCCTTCACGACGCCCACGTCGAGGATGTCGGCGTTGAGGCTGGGCAGATACAGTTGCGCCGCGACGCTGCCCAGCTGGAAGACGGTCAACGCCGCGAGCCAGGGCAGATAGGGGCGAAGCCGCTCCTTGATGAGGCGGGCTAGCACGTGGGCTCCTGGGTTGTCCTGGAAAGGGGGCCAGCGGAGGATATGCCGTCGGCATCGCCCGCGGCAATGCAATTACCGCCGTCGCCCGCGCCGCTTCGGCACACCACGCCGGTGAGCACGACGTCGACGATCTGCGCCGGGGTCAGGATCTCGCCGTCACTGATGCCGGGGTGGCTGCCCGCAAACGTGAGCAGCCGCAGATAGCGGAAGAGCTCGGGCGCACCGACCCGCAGCTCGGCACCGCCGGCGGCGATCGCGCGGTCGAGTGCGGCGATCAGCCGGTCGGCGCGGTCGGCGTCGGCCTCCGCGTCGCACTCGGCGGCCGGAGGGGACGTGATCCCCAGCGCCTCCATGAGCCCGAACACGTTCTGCAGCTGGTCCTGGATGATGGTCACGAACTCGATCAGCCAGGCTCGCAGCGGCAGGCCGGCCGGGATGCTCTCGACCCGCAATGTGCGATTCGGGCGGAACGCCTTGGCGACGACCGCATCGATCAGCTCGTCCTTGCTGGCGAAGATGCGAAAGATCGTGCCCTCGGCCACTCCTGCCGCCTGGGCGATCTCCCGCGTGCTCAGCGGCCGGCGCTGCGTGCGAAGCGCCTCCATCGTCGCGTCGATCAGCGCTTCCCTGCGCTGATCGGCGGGCATCGGTCGTGCTCGGGACGGCTCGGGCGGGGGTTTGGCCTGACGGTCGTCCGGCGAGGTGCGAGTGGGGGCCACCTCGTCATGCTACATGAATGAGTGAGTGCTCACTCATTCACCGGGCGTGCCTCCTCGATGTGCGAGCGCCGGCCCGCGCGACCCGACGGCCGAGCGGTTTGCCGAGGCTCAGCCGAGTCCGTTGTCCTTCAGGAACTGCGCGGCGACCTTCTTGGAGTCCTTGTGGTCGATCTGCACTTCCTTGTTCATCTGGGTGAGGCCGTCGGTGGTCAGCTTCGCCTGCACGGCGTCGAGGACCTTCCGGATCTTGGGCGTCGCCTTGGCCTTGCGCATCAGGGGCACGACGTTGTCGGAGCCGAACAGATGCTTGGGGTCCTTCAGGACGACGAACCCATCGGTCTTGATCGACGGATCGGTGCTGAAGATGTTGGCCGCCTTCACCTGACCGTTCTTGAGCGCGAGGGCGACCGCCTTGCCGGTCAGCGGCCGCAGCGTGGCCGCGACGCCGTATTCGGACTTCAGCCCCTTCATACCCTGGTGGCGGCCCTTGAACTCCGGTGGCGCCGCGATCGTCAGGCCGTTGGAGTGCTTCGCCAGGTCACCGATCGACGTGAGATGCCACGACGCCGCCGTCTCCTTGGTGACGGCGATGGAGTTGGCGTCCTGCGCGGCGGCCTTGTCGAGCAGCGTGAACGACGAGGGGATCTTCTTTTTCAGCGCGGCGTAGATCGCGTCGGGGTTCTTCTGATTGGCGCTCTTGTCGTAGTAGGTGAGCAGCGAATAGATGTATTCGGGCACGAGGTCGATCGACCCGTCCTTCAGCGCCTTGAGGTAGACCTCGCGGGCACCGATGGGGTCGCCGGTGGTCGCCTTGATGCCCTTGGCGTTGAGTGCGCCCGCATAGATGTCGGCGAGCAGTGCCGATTCGGGGAAGTTGGCGGCTCCGACGGAGATGGCACCGGCGGGCGCCTTCGATGCCGGCGCGGAGGCCGCTCCGGTCTTGTCGAGCGGGTTGCTGCTGCCTCCGCCACCGCATGCGGTGAGGGCCACGGCAGTGACGGCCGCCGCGGCGGCCAGGGTCAGGGTGCGCTTCATGGGTGGATCCTTCGTTGTCGGTCCTGTCAGCAATTGTCGTATGACGCCGGCCCGCGCTTCAGCCGTCCTTCGCCGCGGCCTGCGGTGATTCTCGCAGAATGAGCATGCGGCGGCGTCCTCGCCGGGGCGTGCGCTCCTCCAGTCCGGGTGAGACCGCGGCGCGTTGCACCAGCGCCAGCACGCCGTCGACCACGAGCGCCAGGACCGCGACGATGATCGCCCCGCCGGCCATCATGGCGTAGTTGCCGATGGCGAGCCCGTCGATGAGGAACCGCCCGAGCCCGCCGAGGCTGATGGCCGACGCGATGGTCGCGGTCGCGATCACCTGCAGCATCGCGCTGCGCACGCCCGACAGGATCAGCGGCAGCGCGCACGGAGTCTCGACCTGCAACAGCACTTGCCCACCGGTCATACCCATGCCGTGTGCGGCGTCGCGCGCATCCGGCGGGGTGCCGTCGACGCCGGCGTACGCTCCGGCGAGCAGCGGCGGGATGGCCAGGATGACGAGCACCACGATGCTGGGCACGACGTAGGCGACGCTGCCGTGCAGTTTGGGGCCGAGCCACAGCGCGACGGCGAAGAGCAGGCCCAGGCTCGGCACGGCGCGCAGCGAATTGGCGGCCGTCACCACCGGTTTGCCGCGGCCCGTGTGCCCGATCCACATGCCGACCGGGATCGCGATCAGGCCCGCGATCAGCACGGTGATCACGCTGTATTCGAGGTGCTCGACCACGCGGTGGGTGATGCCGCTCGGCCCCTGCCAGTTGCCTGCCGTGGTCAGCCAGGTCCAGATCCTGGGGATCATGCGACCCTCACCCGCTGCCAGGGTGTGAGTGCGCGGGTCAGCAGCACGATCACGATGTCGAAGATGAGGGCGAGCAGGATGCACGCGATGACGCCGACCGCGATCTCCGTGCCGTAGGTGCGGTCATACCCGTCGGTGAGGTAGTAGCCCAGCTGGGATATGCCCAGCAGCGAGGCGACGCTGACGATGCTGACGTTGCTGACGGCCGCCACCCGCAGGCCCGCCGAGAGCACCGGCACGGCGAGCGGCAATTCGACGGACGTGAAGCGCCGCATCGCGGTGTAGCCCATCGCGGTCGCCGCGGCCCGGGTGTCTTCGGGCACGGAGCCGAGCGCGTCGGTGACCGACCGCACGAGCAGCGCGACCGTATAGATCGTCATCGCGATGATGACGTTGACGGGGTCGAGGATCTGCGTGCCGACGATCAGGGGCATCAGCACGAAGAGGGCCAGCGACGGGATCGTGTAGAGCAGCCCGGATCCGACGACGAGCACCGGCCGGGCGATGCTGTAGCGGTGTGCGAGCCAGCCGATCGGCAGCGAGATGAGCAGCCCGAGCACCAGCGGCAGCCCGGCCAGCCAGGCGTGCAGCAGCGCACGGTGCAGGATGTCGCCCCAGATGCTGTTCACGTAGCTCATTCCGGGGCCCCCGCAAAGTATCGGAGGGAGCCCGCACCGCTGGCTGGTCGAGTAGCCGAGCCGCTAGGCGAGGCGTATCGAGACCTCGCAAGGTGCGCTGCCAACTGGCGTGGCAACGCATGCTCGCGGGTCTCGCTCCCCCGCGCGCCGCGCTCCATGCGGGAGGTACCCCCATCGCTCGAGCCTGGGCGCACCGACCGGAAAGTACAACCTGGGCTGGTCGAGTAGCTCCGATGCGACGAAGGAGCAAGGAGCGTATCGAGACCTCGTGACGGCCGCTGCCAACTGGCGTGGCAACGCATGTTGCGAGGTCTCGCTCCCCCACGCGCTTCGCTCTGTGCGGGAGGTGCCCCCATTGGCTCGCGCTGGGGGTACCACCCAGCACGGAGTGCGAGGGGGAGGCGCTCGGCTACTCGACCAGCAAGCAGGGGCAGGAGTGTTTCCTTACGGCCCGATCGGGCACTCCTCATGGGACCGTGCAGGGCGACACTCATCGATCAGGCCTTGGTCGGGGCGATGTCGGCCGGGTCGATGCGGGGGCG
>CAYPQR010000222.1:0-5507 GCA_964412865.1 uncultured Intrasporangiaceae bacterium | reverse complement strand
ACGACGCGCTCGATCTGGGGAGTGCGGTCTTGCCGACCGTGGCGCGCACCTACGCGCCCTATGCCGTCGCCGGGCTCATCGGCCTGATCCTGGGGCTGCTGCTGCGGCGCCGCCGTCACTGAGGCTGACCCTGGGCTGGTCGAGTAGGCGAGCAGGCAGGGGGCCGGCCTCAGTTCAGCGCGGACAGCTGCTTCCACTGCTTCCAGCTGAGCGCCCAGTCGTAGAGCTGGGTGCGGCTGTCCGACAGCTTGGTGCGGGTGCCGCTCACCTCGACGGGATCACCATAGATGGCAGTGGCGAAGTAGGCCTTGGCATCCGGTGTCGACAGATTGATGCACCCGTGCGAGACGTTCTTCTTGCCCTGCCACTGCACCGTCTCGGGGTTGGCGTGGATGAACTCACCGTTGTTGTTGATCCGCACCGCCCAATGCTCCATCAGGTCGTAGTCGAACAACTCGGACTTCATCTCGATGTCCTTGTACTTCTCGGTCACGATGCTGATGCCCGAACGCGTGTTGCGGTTGAGCTGTGAATCGAGGCCGTAGGACGCGGGATAGGTCGCGACCTTCTTGCCGTTCCGGTAGATGACGATGTTGTGCTTGCGCGCGTCGGCCTTGACGATCTGTGAGCGCCCGATGGTGAACGTCCAGTCGAGGTTTTGCACCCCGGTCGTGCTGTTGCCCCAGTCGAGGTCGGCGAGCGGCAGCACGACGTGCACCTGGGTGTGCGCGGGCCAATAGTGCCTGGTGCGGAAGTGCACCGTGGAATTGGGCGCATTGTCCGGCAGCCACGCCCACGAGCCGACGGCCTTCTTCCACGCGCCGTGCGATCCCTGCGGCCTGATCATGACCTTCAGATGGCGCTCGATGTCGGCCTTGTTGACCACCTTCGAGGAGAAGTTGACGACGATCGGCGCCGCGATGCCCACGACCCTGTTCTCGCCGATGTTCGCGGTGGCCCGCGCCACGTGCGCGGCGGACGTGGCGTCGATCGTGCCCTGCGCGGTCTTGTCGGACGCGCCCTTGGCGCTCCACGTCCACGTCTCCCCGGACGGTATGGGCGCGGCGGACGTCCACGTGGTGTGCCGGTCGTTCCAGGATCCCTTGACGATTTTGCCGTCGTCATCACGCGCCGTGACCCCATTGGCCTGCCCGGAGGTGACCCGCAGGCTGACGCGGTGGCCGAAGGGCACCTTGCCGCTGCCGTCCTCGTCGACCGCGTTGAGTCTCAGTGGGGGGTCGGCCGTCGTGGACGGTGTCGGCGTCGCCGCCTCGGATGGCGGCGCCGATGCTCCCGTGGCAGTCGTGTGTGTCGACGAACAGGCACCGGTGACGGCGACCGCCATGGCAATCGTCGTCACGCAGGCGGCTCGACGGGTCGGTGACAGTGTCAACGATGCCCCCTCTTGATGCGGTCCGCGGGGCCCGTCGGTCAGGCACGGCCCGATGACCCCATGACGCCAGGATACGGCGCGACCGGATCGCGGTCCGGGAGCCTGGCCGCATACGTGGTCACAATGCCATATCAGCGCCGGGCGGCGCGGTCCGCGAAATCGGCCTCGGCGAGCTTCCGGGCGAGCTCGTAGGCGGACGCGTTGCGCCACAGGATGTCGCTCCAGTCGAACGGCGGCACCACCGCACGGTTGTGCCGCATGATGCGGGTGAGGTCTTCGCGGTCGGCGCAGAGCCGCGCGACCGCCTCGGCCATCTCGGCATCCGACGACGTGAGATAGCCGTCGACCCCGTCCGCCACGAAGTCGCCGACACCCGTCCCGTGCTTGGCGACGACCGCCAGGCCCGCCGTGCGCGCCTCGAGGGCGGCGATCCCGAACGACTCGAGGTTGGCGGGCGCGACATAGATGTCGGCATCACGGTAGAGCCGGCGCATCTGCGTGTGGTCGAGCTCTCCGGTGAGATGCACCCACGGCGTCATCTGCCAGTGGTCCAGTCCGCGCTGGATCTCCTCACGCAGCGGACCGTCGCCGATGATGTCCGCCCGGATGCTCAACTCTCGAGGCGCCATGGCACGCACCTCGTGCAGCATCCGAAGCAGCGCCTGGGGCCGCTTGCGCCGGGTGAGACGCATGACGCTGACGAGCTTGATGTGGTCCCGCCGCGTCATCGGTGTCGTCGGCACCCAACTGCCGGTGTCGATGGCGTTCGGGAGGACCAGGACCTCGTGGCCGGGGCCGAGCGAGCGGCGCACGGCTCCTGCGGCGGCATCACTCACCGCCGCGAACTGGATCGGCAGACTGCTCCACCGACCGCCGCGGAAGACCGCCCGGAAGATGGGCCACGCGCTCTGCCACATCGAGTGGACCGTCACGACCGTGGGAACGCGGGCCTGCGCGGCCGCGCGCGACATCAGGAACGACTGCGGCGAGTATGCCGAGATGTGCGCATGGACGATATCCGCCCGCTCGAGCAACCTCTTCTCGACGGCATGACCCTCGATGACCCGCACACCCGACGAGTCCTGCCGCTGCCGCGCGCCGGCGGTGCGAGTCAGCACGGTGACATCGAGGCCGTCCGCCGCCTGACGGGTGGCCAGATCGTGCACCAGGATCTCGACACCGCCGATCGTCGGCAGATAGGTGTCGGTGACGTGCAGGACTCTCATCGCGTCCAACCGTGCCATATGGCGGGTCCTGCGACGCTCATCGTGCGCGCGAGGCCGCGCCGAGCCCCGAATCCGGCGCACACCACGGCGGAATGTGATGGGCTGGGTGCGTCAGACCACCGCCGGCCACAAGGAGACATCTCATGGGTCTGTTCGGCAAAAAGAAGCAAGGGGAGGATCCCGCGCCGCCCGTGGCGGAATCTGCCACGGCGTCCGCACCCGCGGCGCCCGCGGCTCCGGGCCGGGTGAACCTCACCAAGGGCGGTGCTGTGAACCTCACCAAGACCGCGTCGATGTCGGCGACCTGCTCGTGGCCGACGCAGACCGACTACGACGTCTATGCGCTCGTCGAATACGTGGACGGTCACGTGGAGACGGTGTCCACGTTCGGCACCTCCAAGGACGCGTCGTTCAGCCTCTCCAGTTCGGACGGGGCGGTGCGACACACCGGCGACGTGCAGCGTGGCGACGGGTCGATGGGCACGGAGACGATCGAGATCAGCCTGAACGACCAGATCGCGGCCGTGGTGCCCGTGGTGTATTCGGCGCAGTCGAACGGCGCCGGCAGCTTCCGCAAGTACGGCGTCAGCATGGCGCTCGACAACGGGGCGGGGGAGCAGGTCGTGATCTCCGCGAGCGAGGCGAGCAGCGATCGGACGGTCTACACCTGCGTGCCCGGCATCATCCGCAACGGCGATCAGGTGAGGGTCGAGGCACTGGAGTTGTATTCGAAGAAACGCTCGGAGAAGCGTCCGGTGCTTCAGGGTGGACAGGTGGTGATGGACGCGGGGCCGCGCAACGCATACAAGTAGCGGGCTGCTGGACCCGCAGCCGCCCGGCCGGGCAAGGGAGGGTGAGCCCGGCCGGACGGGGTCCTGGGGTGCCTGCGGGACGCATCACCGCATGCACCGGTCGCATTCTGCCTGTGGCGACCGGATGCGGCGGAGGTCGAGCTTCACTCCGACAGGCTCGGTCGGAGCGTATCTTCAGCCTAGCCGCTGCGCCCGCCGACGACGGTGAAACGCCCTGTGCATCGGTGGTTGTTGCCGATTCGGCACGAATGACGCAACAACCGCGTCACACGTGTGCGGGTATGTCCGCGACCGTCGGCCTCGTGAGCGTGCGCGATCCCTCGAGCAGCAGTGGTCCGCCACTCGTCACCAGGAGCACACCGGCACAGGCGATGAGCACCGGATCGATGCCGAACATCGACGACAGCGGCCCGGCCATCGCGTTGCCGGCCGGCATCGCGATGAACGACGTCAGGGTGTCCCACGAGGCGACTCGTGCGAGCGCTCGATGCGGCACGTGGTCCTGGATCGCGGTCTCCCAGGCGACCGAGAAGAAGGACAGTCCGGCATACCCGACGGTGGCGCCGAGGATCACGGCCACGAGTGTGCCGGGCCAGACGTATGCCAGTGCCCACACGGGCATCAGCATCAACGTCAGCCACCCCGCGCGCAGCATCCGAATCGGGCGATAACGGACCGCTATTGCCGCGCCGATGAACCCGCCCAGACCCTCCGCCGCGGCCACCAGACCGGCCGCGTGTGCACCGCCCAGATCACGCACCACCACGACCTGCGCAAGCACCAGGATGACTCCGTTGGCCACGTGGTATGCCGTCGCGGCAAGCACTCCGCCGAGCAGCCAGTCCCGGCGGCGGATCTCCTGCCATCCCTCGCCGAGTTCATGCACGAACCGGGATCTCGGCGGCCGGTCGGTGCGCGCCACGATCAGCGACACCGTGACGGCGGACACCCCGAACGTCGCGGCGTTGAAGGCGAAGCCTGTCGGTGCGCCCAGAGCTCCCACGAGCATCCCTCCGAGCGCCGGCCCGATCACCATCGAGAGGGTCTGCAGCATCGCCAGGCGGGCGTTGGCCCGCTGCAGTTCGGCGGCGGAGACGACCATCGGCTTCAGCGCCGTCATGGCCGGCCGGAAGAATCCGCCCGCGAACCCTGCGGCCGCAGCGAGGGCGCACAGCATCCAGGCTGCGTGACGATCCGCGGTGAACAGCAGCGCCATCCCGGCGATCGCGGCGCAGCGGACGAGATCGGACGCGAGCATCACGCGGGTGGGCTGCAATCGGTCGGCCCATACCCCACCGATGAGTGTCCCGGCCAGCATGGAGATCACGGTCGTCGCCATGACGGCGCCGAGTTCCTGGGCGCCTCCGCCGCCGACCACGACGGCCACGGAGAGGGCCACCGTCTGGAAGCCGTTGCCGAGCCACGACAGCGTCTGGCCGGATGCCAACAGTGTGAAGTCGCGCGTGCCGCCCTGTCGTGTGATCCCCATGACCGCCAATACTAATACGATATCTAATTATATGACACCTAACCGACTGCAGGGCTGTGGCACGATGGCGTGGTGACCCATCCCGAACCCGATGCCGTCGACCACCACGTGGCCCGCTGGGCGGAGTACTGGAAGGACAACCCCGACTTCGATTCCGAGGTGGAGGGCGCGATCACGCGGATGCAAAGCATCGTCCGCCACCGCAAGCGCGCGGCGGCAGCGGCATTCACCGGTTCGGAGTTCACGCTGGAGGATTATCAGACGCTGCACGTCCTGATGGTCCAGCCGTATCCCACCGAGGCGACCCCGGCGCAACTCGCGGAGGCCAGCCAGGTGACCCGAGCCAGTATGACCAGCCGCCTCGATCGCCTGGACGAGGCGGGTCTGATCACCCGCGAGCACGACCCGCTGGACCGCCGCCGCGTGCTGGTGCGGCCGACCGCCAGGGGCCGGCGGACCTGGGACGACTACGTCCACGACGGCATGGCCCGGGAGCAAGAACTGCTCGGCGCTCTCTCGCCCCGGGAACTGCACCGGCTCAACGACCTGCTGCGCAAGATCGTCAGGTCCATCGAGGCCTGAGCGAC
>CAYPQR010000221.1:0-5523 GCA_964412865.1 uncultured Intrasporangiaceae bacterium | reverse complement strand
CGATCTCGTCGATCTTGTTCTTCTTCATCAGGTAGTGCACGCCCTTGGCGCTGGCGTCCGCGACACTGCGGCTGCGCTGATGAGTGGGCCCATATTCCATCTGGGCGTCGCCGGTGATGCCGAAGGTCTTCTTCTCGGCCGTGATGATGTGTGCGATCTCCGCGTTGCGCAGCAACGCCTTCGACGGGATGCAGCCGACGTTCAGGCACACGCCGCCCCAGTACTTCTCCTCGATGACCGCGGCCGACAGGCCTAGCTGGCTGGCTCGGATGGCCGCTACATAGCCTCCGGGGCCGGCTCCCAGGACAACGACGTCATAGTGATTTGCCACGGCGCCAACCCTATATCCTCGGGGTCAGGCATGGGCCAGGAGTCTCTTGGCCAGGCCGGTGTCCGTCACGAGGCTGCTGACCAGCCCCGCCCGCACGGCCGCGGTCACGACCGGATGGCGGTGGGCTCCGGTCACCAGGCCGATCACCTCGCGGATCTCGTGCAGTCCCTTGACGTCGATCGAGATGATCCGCTCGGGCAGCGCGCCGGACACGGGGGCGCCGTCCGCGTCGATGAAACTGCCCGATATCTCGCCGACGGCCCCCGCGCCGGCCAGCGATTCGCGCTCGTCGTCGCTGGCCAGGTCGTAGATGGTGGACTGGCCGGCGCTCCACAGCCCGATCCCGACGACCGCCACGGTGACCTCGCTGATGTGCTCGAAGGCAGCCGCGACCCCCGGCTGGCGTCGCAACATGGCGGCGCTGTCTGCATCCGAGGCGACGAGCGGGGCGTAGAAGAGGTGTGCGGGTCCGCCGCTGATGCGGGCAGCGTCTCGGACGATGTCGACCGGCGACGAGCCCATGTCGGGCAGGTTGAGCGCGCCCGACAGTTGCACGATCGGGATCTGCGGCAGGGACTGCAGTGCCGAGACCATCGATGAGACGGTGCGCGACCACGGCAGACCGAGCACGTCGTCGCCGGTGAGCCGGGCCGACAGGTCGGCGGCGGCGAGTCGGCCGACCGAGTCGCGCATCTGGGTCGGTGTGCGGCCGGGCATGGCGTCGAACACGATGGCATGCCGCAGGCCCAGGGCGTCCTTCAGCCGGAGGGACAGCTGCTCGTCGACACGATCTTCGTCGGCGATCTCGATCCTCACCAGGCCGGCATCCCGTGCCTCCTCCAGCAGCCGGGCCACCTTGAAGCGACTGATGCCCAGATCCGCGCCGATCGCGACCTTCGATTCGTCGCCGAGATAGAAGCGCCGGGCGACCGTGAGCATCAGCGCGCGCTGCCCGCCTCGCGGGTCGTCATCTGCCATTCGGCCTCCTCGATCGTGTCGCCTGACGATAAACCACCACAGCGGACGTGTTCTGTGCCACACTCTACTCACATGTGCAGTCACGCGCTCATATGAGCGACTGGGAGAGAGTCCATGGGAAAACGATTCAAAGCGGTGACCGCGGTCGGCGTCGTCGGGCTGGCGATGGGGTCGCTGACCGCCTGTGCCGGCTGGGGTGGCGGAGTCGGCGGCGGCGGTCAGGACTCCATCAATGTGCTGATGGTCAACAACCCGCAGATGGTCGACCTGCGCAAGATGGCGCCCTACTTCACCAAGCAGACCGGCATCCACGTGCACTTCACGGTGCTTCCGGAGGACGATCTGCGTGACAAGGCCAGCCAGGAGTTCTCCAGCCAGGCCGGTCAATACGACGTGGCCACGTTGTCCAACTTCGAGATCCCGATCTACGCCAAGAGCAAGTGGATCGCGCCGATGAACTCATACATCAAGCACGATCCCGGCTTCGATCAGAAGGACATCCTGCCGCCGATGCGCAGCGCCTTGTCGGTCGACGGCACCGTCTACGGCGAGCCGTTCTACGGCGAGTCGTCGTTCCTGATGTATCGCAAGGACGTGTTTGCGAAGAAGGGCCTCACGATGCCCAAGCACCCCACCTGGCAGCAGGTGGCCAAGCTCGCGGCGAAGGCCGACGGCGCCGAGCCGGGCATGGCGGGCATCTGTCTGCGCGGCCAGCCCGGCTGGGGTCAGGTGCTCGCACCGCTCGACACCGTCGTCAACACATTCGGCGGCACCTGGTTCGACAAGGACTGGAACGCGCAGCTGACCGCTCCCGCCTTCGAGAAGGCGACGTCGTTCTACGTGAACCTGGTGCGCAAGCACGGTGAGCGTGGAGCGGCACAGGCGGGGTTCACCGAATGCCTGAACGACCTGGTCCAGGGCAACGTCGCGATGTGGTATGACGCGACCTCGGCGGCGGGCTCGCTGGAGGCGAAGGGCTCGCCGGTCAAGGGCAAGATCGGTTATGCGCCCGCGCCGGTCGTCAAGACCAAGAGTTCCGGCTGGCTCTACAGCTGGGCCTGGTCGATCGAGTCGGCGAGCACGAAGAAGGACCAGGCCTGGAAGTTCATCTCCTGGGCCAGCGGCAAGAAGTATGCGCAGCTGGTCGGCAAGAAGCTCGGCTGGGCCCGCGTGCCCGCGGGCTACCGCAAGTCGCTCTATGAGAACCCGAAGTATCTCGCTCAGGCGAAGGCCTTCGCCAAGCCGACGCTGCGCGCGATCGACAGCGCCATGCCGGACGATCCGGGCGTGCAGCCGAGGCCGGTGCCCGGCATCCAGTTCGTCGACATCCCCGAGTTCACCGACATCGGCACTCAGATCAGCCAGGACATCAGCTCCGCGATCGCCGGCAAGAAGACGGTGAAGCAGGTGCTGTCTCGAGGCCAGCAGATCGCCCAGGACGTCGGTGATCAGTACAAGGAACGGGAGGGCAAGTGAGCACCGTGACGGCCGAGCGAGACTCGGCACTACAGAAGGCGGGTGCATGGGCCCGGCGGGCTCCGCTGCTGCCCGCGCTGATCTTCATGATCATCGTCACGCAGCTGCCGTTCGTGTTCACGATCGGCATCTCGTTCATGCACTGGAACGCCTACTATCCCGATGACAAGGGATTCGCGGGCGTGAGCAACTTCCAGAGCGTCCTGACCGACGTCAATGCGCGACGCGCGATCCTGGTGACCATCGTCATGACGGTCGCGGTCGTGCTCGTCAGCCTGGTGCTCGGCCTGATCATCGCCATGCTGCTCGACCGCAAGTTCCATGGTCGCGGGCTGGCGCGAACGCTGATGATCACGCCGTTCCTCATCGTGCCCGTGGCCGCGGCGCTGATGTGGAAGCATGCGCTGTTCAACCCCGACTACGGGCTGCTCAACGGGCTGCTGAAGTTGTTCTTCGGCGACGGGGCGGTCCAACCCGACTGGATTTCCAACAATCCGGTGACGGCGATCGTCGTCTCGCTGGTCTGGCAGTGGACCCCCTTCATGATGCTCATCCTGCTGGCCGGCCTGCAGAGCAGGCCGATGGACGTCGTCGAGGCCGCGCGCATCGACGGTGCCTCACCCTGGCAGATCTTCACCAACATGACGCTGCCGCATCTGCGGCCATACATCGAACTGTCCGGCCTGCTCGGGGCGATCTACATCGTCCAGAACTTCGATGCGGTCTTCACCATCACCTCCGGTGGGCTCGGTTCGGCCAACCTGCCGTACTTCATCTACCAGACCTTCTATCAGGCACACGACTACGGGCGCGCCTCCGCCGCAGGTGTCGTCGTGGTCGTGGGCACGATCGTCATCGCGATCTTCGCGCTGCGGACGGTGCTCAGCCTCTTCAAGGAGGAGACCGCCCGATGACACCACGTATTCGGCCCGTCCTCGAGGGAGTTGCCCCATGACCACCGTCGACAAGCAAGTTGACCTGGCACCGTCGCAGGTGACCGCGCGGGAGCCGGGCAAGCACCGAAACAAGGGAGTGCTGCTCACCGGCCTCGCCTGGATCATCAGCGTCCTGTTCGTGCTACCGGTGCTGTGGATGTTGCTGACGTCATTCCACAGCGAGTCGGACGCCGCGGCGAACCCGCCGAAGTTCGGTGCGCCGCTCAGCCTGGAGGGATACAAGACCTTCTTCGAGTCCGGGCCGTGGCCCCCGTTGCTGAATTCGTTGACGGCCAGCGTGATCTCGACGATCCTTGTGCTGGTGTTGGCGTTCCCGGCGGCCTACGCGCTGTCGATCCGGCCGGTGAAGCGCTGGAGCGACGTGATGTTCTTCTTCCTGTCGACGAAGTTCCTGCCGGTCGTCGCCGGTCTGCTGCCGGTCTATCTGTTCGCGACGAAGGTCGGCTTCCTCGACAACATCTGGCTGCTGATCATCCTCTACACGTCGATGAACCTGCCGATCGCGGTATGGATGCTGCGATCCTTCCTCGCCGAGGTGCCGATCGAGATGCTCGAGGCCGCACAGGTCGACGGGGCCGGTCTGTTGCGGACACTGCGCTCGATCGTCGCGCCGGTCGTCACGCCAGGGATCGCCAGCGCCGGTCTGATCTGCTTCATCTTCAGCTGGAACGAGTTGCTGTTCGCGCGGGTGCTCACCGGCACGAGAGCGGAGACCGCACCCGTCTACCTGACCGGCTTCGTCACGAGCCAGGGCCTGTTCCTGGCGAAGGTCTGCGCCGCCTCGCTGGTGATCTCGCTGCCGGTGCTCTTTGCGGGCTTCGCCGCGCAGGACAAGCTGGTCCAAGGACTGTCGATGGGAGCCGTCAAATGAGTGATCGTCCGATCCGGCTGTCGCAGGACACCCTGCAACAACTCGATGCATCGGTGGCGCGGCCGACCTACGACCGTTCGCAGATCACTCCCGGGATCGTTCATTTCGGCGTCGGCGGCTTCCACCGTGCGCACCAGGCGATGTATCTCGACCAGCTCATGCAGGCCGGCGAGGCGCGCGATTTCGGCATCATCGGCGTGGGCGTGCTGCCGCACGACCGCAAGATCGTCGAGACGCTGAATGGGCAGGACGGCCTCTACACGCTGGTGGTCAAGCATCCGGACGGCACACGGGATGCGCAGGTGATCGGGTCGATCCTGCGGATGCTGTTCGCCCCTGACGATCCGGAGGCGGTGCTCGCCCGGATGACAGACCCGGCGACACGCATCGTCTCGCTCACGATCACCGAGGGCGGCTACCTGGTCAACCAGGTCACCGGCGAGTTCGACGCGAAACATCCCTCGATCCAGGCCGACCTGGCGCCGGGTGCACCGCCGCGCAGTGCGTTCGCCTTCGTCGTGGAGGCGCTGCGCCGCCGCCGCGAGGCGGGCGTCGAACCGTTCACCGTGATGTCCTGTGACAACCTGCCGGGCAACGGAGACATCGCCCGCAGGATGATGACGGCATTCGCCCGCCACAAGGACCCGGATCTCGCCGACTGGATGGATGAGAACGTCCACTTCCCCAACTGCATGGTCGACCGCATCACACCGGTCACCACGGACGATGACATCGAGCATCTCGCGCGCGAGTCCGGTGTGCTCGACGGCTGGCCGGTGGTGACCGAACCGTTCACGCAGTGGGTGCTGCAGGACGACTTCCCACTCGGGCGCCCCGCATACGAGCGTGTCGGGGCGCAGGTCACCGACGACGTGGTGCCCTACGAGTTGATGAAGCTGCGTCTGCTCAAC
>CAYPQR010000220.1:2394-5526 GCA_964412865.1 uncultured Intrasporangiaceae bacterium | reverse complement strand
ATGCAGATGGTCACCGTCGACAACAAACTGTTCGGCGGGGCGACCGAGGCGACCGTCTTCGGCCCGTTCTTCGTGGAGGATGCGCCATACGTCGAGCTCGGCGGAGATGTGGCCGGAGGCGCCGCGGGGACACCGTGCTGGGTCGAGGGCAGCGTCACCGACTCCGACGGAAAACCGGTGCCCGGCGCGCGGATCGAGGTGTGGGAGGCTGACGATGACGGGCGCTACGACGTGCAGTATGACGACGGTCGGGTCGCGGGACGCGCCCATCTGTTCTCCGACGACGACGGCAACTATCGGTTCTGGGGCATCGTCCCCACCCCCTACCCGATCCCGGACGACGGACCCGTCGGGTCGCTGTTGGGAGCCGTGAGCCGGTCGCCGATGCGTGCCGCGCACCTGCACTTCATGGTGACGGCACCGGGATGCCGCCGGCTGGTCACGCACATCTTCCCGGATGACGATCCGCGCCTGGACCGCGACAGCGTTTTCGGCGTGAAGGATTCTCTCATCAAGCATTTCGTGGCGCAGCCCGCCGACGCACCCACACCCGATGGGCGTGACCTCGAGGGCCGAGATTGGGCACGAGTCAGGTTCGACATCGTTCTGGCACCCGAGGGAAGCTGACGGCGGCCACCCCGTCGTCGCACGACGGGGTGGCCGCCGACCGTGCATTCGGTCAGCGGCCACACCGTCCCGGGTAGCTCGTCAGGCGAGCTCGAAGACCTCCCGAAGCGCACCTTCCTGATCCTTGCTCAGGTTCGTGAAGATCAACTCGCCGGGCAGGTTGCCTCCGAACGCGTCCTTGACCTTGTCCATCACGGCGTCGGAGCTCAGCAGGAAGAGTGCCGAGGTACCGGGCGTCACCTCGTCCCTCACCCGATTGATGAACCCGTCATCGATGCCGACGTCGGCGAGGGAACCGGTGAGGGCGCCGGTCGCGGCTCCCACGGCGGCACCCAGGAGCGGGACGAAGAAGATGAGGCCGAACAGCAGGCCCCAGAACGAGCCACCGAGCGCCCCGGCTCCCGTCGTGGAGTTGAGCTGGCGGGTCTTGGGTTTCTTCGCGCCGATCTGCCAAGACACGGTCGCGGCGTCATACAGATTGATGAGGCCCTGCTTCGACAGGTTCTTGACCGTTTCCTCCGCTCGGTCCGCACCCTCCGGGGTGTCGAACTTCCAGGCAGTCAGTGTGCCTTGTGCCATCGTTCCTCCTTGATCGTCCCGATGATGGATGCAGATCAACTCTGCGCTATTCGGCGGTCCGGCCACTCACCCGTTCTTGGTGAAGTTCCGGCCTTCGCAACGAAACGCTCCGAGGCGGACAGCCTGACGGCGACCTTTACGCATCATTCTTGTGCGCCATTTGCATGAAGAGCGCCCAGGCGACGAAGACGTAGATGGCGAGTGTGACGATGTTCCAGAGCGGGTAGTAGGGCAGGAAGATGAAGCAGGCGATGGCGCCGAGTGACGAGATCACCACCCCGGAGAGCAGCCCCCAGGACTGGCCGGTCAAGATGCCCACCGCCACCGCTATCGCGATGATGCCCAGGATCAGATGGATCCATCCCCAGGCCGTCACGTCGAGCTGGAAGGTGTATTGGACACCCGAGACATAGATCTTGTCGTCGGCGATGGCGGCAATCCCCTCGACCACCTGGAAGATCCCGACCACGACCAGCATGACGCCGCCAAAGCCCATGCCTGCGTATGACGCAACACCTTTCGTGGTCTGGGCGAAGTTGGTGCTCGATGATGACGTGCTCATCCCGTCCTCCGATCAGTGGCGATCACCGTGTCGACCACACGATGTTTCCTCTTCGACCGTAAGGACGCTCATCGTGGCGCCCGTCACCCGGAACGGGCGAACTTGGGGGTGAAACGGGGCCACCCGGGCCATACCTATCGGGCCGTAGCCCGCACGGGTCGGCCCGAGGCACTCGGGAAATGGGAGTTCATCCCATTCCGGTGAGGCTCATGAGGAATCGACCACTTAGATTGGTGGTTTCGGTGGAGCGTCGGCTCTCACGGATCAGAGGGTGGACACGATGGCACGACGCATGAAACTTCGGGTGGACGGTGAACTGAGCGAGGAATTGCTCAGCGCCTTCCCCAACGTCACTGCGCACGCAGAAGGTCCGACCTGCACCCTGGTCGGCACCGTCGTCGATCAGCAGGAGCTGCAGGGGCTTCTGGCGCTTCTGGACTCCCTCGGCGTTCGTGTTATCGACGTGATCGTCGTGCCGGACTGACTGATCGGGAGGCTGACAGCCGAATCCTGCCGGTCAGTCACACGATTCAGGTGACCCGGGCTGTGGGGGAGCCGGAATACTTGGATCATGTGGCAGTTGATCGCGCAATTGACGCCGGAAATGCTCGGATTGGCTGTGACTCCGGCGGCGATCATCGGTTGCATGCTGCTGCTCGGCTCACGCCATCCCGTTCGTAACGTGAGCTTGTTCGGCGCCACCTTCCTCGTCATCTATGCGGCCCTCGCCACTGTGGTCGTGACCATCGGCAACTCCGCCGGCCGGCTGCCGGTGGGGGTCAGGGGATGGCTGAGCCTGACCGTGGGAGTGCTGTTCCTGGCCGGTGGCGCGTTCACGTCGTGGCGTCGGGCACGCACCGAACGTGAGCCGGCCGTGTCGATCACCATGGTGTCGGCGGAGGCGGATTCGGCGCCGGGCCTGGCCAGGTCGGCGGCTGTCTACGACGCTCGGATCAGTGGCACGAGCGCATCGAAGCCGGTGGCACCCGAGCCGGCCGTGGGCGACGGCAGCCTGTTCGGCAGGCTGAGCGAGCCGTCCGTCCCGTTCGTTCTCGCGACGGGCGCGTTGCTCGCGCTGATCAATCCCAACCTGGCGATCCTGGCGTCGGGGGTCGGCATGATCCTGACTGTTTCGCTGCCCGTCGGCCAGCAGATCGTCGCGCTGTGCTTCCTCATCATGGCCAGCATGCTGGACTTCATCGTCCCGTCGGCAGTCTGCCTCGTCGGGGGAAGCCGGGTCCGCGGCGGCCTGCGTGAGGCGACGGGATGGCTCGTGGCCCACAACCAGGCCATCAGCCTGGTCGTCCTGTTCGGATTCGGGATGCTGTTCGCGGGGCGAGGCTGGGCCCAACTCGTCGGCTGAC
>CAYPQR010000220.1:0-2294 GCA_964412865.1 uncultured Intrasporangiaceae bacterium | reverse complement strand
GCCTGCTCATACGCCTTGAGGAAGGTGGCCGATGGGATGCCTGAAGACCCTCGAAGGGAGAGCACGACGGCCGCGTCGACCGTGTCGGTCGTGTCGGGCCAATCTTCCTCGAGTCGATTGACTTCCGCGAAGAAACCCCCGCCGATGTAGTGCAGGACGGTTGTTCGGTCACTGGGGATGGCGGGCGGTGCGTCCCCGATGTTCCATCCGCCGTCCCCGTCCGGTGTCAGCTCCACGATCCGGCCCCGGCGTGACTCCTCCACGGCGTACAGCACGATGGACAGTCCGGCCCCGAGGAAAATCGCCTGCTGGAGGGGAAGCTGGGTCGTGGCCGCGAACGTGACGATCATGGCGAGGCTCGACAGCCGCGAGGTGCGCAGGACAAGGACGATGTCGTCCACCCGCCCGACGATGAGCTCGCCGCCGATGACCAGCAACAGCCCGCCGATGACAGCCATCGGGATATGGCCGGCGAGGGGGCCGACGAGCAGGACGATCACGGCGAGCCACAGGCCGGCGAAGATCCCGGACCAGCGCGTGCGTGCGCCGGCGCTGGTCCCGACGCCGGTCCGCGATAGGGACCCGCCGGTGGGCAGTGCCGAGAAGAAGCCGCCTGCGATGTTGGCCGCGCCCTGCGCGCGGAAGTCGGCCGAGGCATCCGTGCGCGTGCCATCGGGATTCGGCACCGTCGTCCCGATTCCGGCCGCCTGCGCGAGCGCGACCAGCGCGATCGCGACGGCCCCGGTCAGCAGATGCGGAAGGGCGCTCACATCCGGGACCGAGAACGGGGGCAGGGATCGCGGCATCTTCGCGATGTCCTTGACGAGTTCGACGTCCACACCGAACATTGCGCTGCCCGCGCTGACGACGATCAGGGCGATGAGCGTGGCGTACGACTCGAATTGCCTGATGAACTTGAAGACCGCCCAGACCGCGACGGTTGCCAGCGTCACCAGCACGGCGGGCACGCTCCAGGCCCCGATGTGGGCGATGGCGTCGACCACCTTGGCGATGGTGTTGTGCCGGGTCGGGCTGTATCCGGTCGCGTCCTTGATGACACCGGTGATGATTTGAAGGGCGATGCCGGTCGTGAATCCGGTCATGACGGCCGTCGATACGAACGACATGACCGAACCGAGCCGCAGCAGACCCATGATCAGCATCACCAGCCCGACGAGCACCGTCAGGGTGGCGATCGCGCCGAGGTTGTGCGGCGACAGACCCGCGGAGTGCAACACGCTGTGCGACGACAGCGCAATCGCGCTGGTGAGGGTCGTCACCATCAGGACGGTGCGTGCCAGCACCGACCCGACGATCGTCGGCACGACGCCCGACCACAACCCCAGCGGCGCGGCGAAACCTCCGATGCTCGCATACGCCATGCCCTCCGGGATGGAGAAAAGCCCGGTGACGAAGCCGGACACCGCGTCTCGAACGGTCGGCCGACCCAGCTCGGAGGCGAGACCGCGCCGCTGATCCGACGTGTCCTCGCCCGGAGCCGCGCGACCCTGGTGCTCACCCTTCATCGGCACCTCCGACAGGCGTTCACATGCAGTGGGTCATGCGGGCCCGGTCCGTCATGGCGTGACGATGGCGAAATCGGGGTCGCCCGGATCGAGGAGGCCGAACAACCGGCCGAGAACAGCTGCGTCGCCGGAGACCTTGACGCCGGCTGCGGCCAACGCGTCACCATCGCTCGTGCCCTGGGCCAGCTTCGGAAGCGAGGCGCGAGGCATCGTCAGCGTGACGTCTGCTGCATCTCGTTGTCGCGCAGCCGTATAGGTGAGCGCACCGTTGGACATCCGCAGGCGGAAGTGTTCGTCCACGTCGTCGAAGGCGATGTCGATCGAGAACGACTCGTTCCACGCCCTGGGGCCATCGACCTGGATGGCGAGCGCGTCGAAGAGCATCTCCGGGCTCAGGCGGGAGATCAGATCACTGGAAGCAGTCACTGTGGGTGTGCCGAAGCTTCCGTCGCGCAACTCGGTGGCGCCCGATAGGTAGAAGTCACGCCAGGTGCCGTTCTCGGAGCCGTAGCCCAACTGTTCATAGGTTTCGGCGAGCAGTTGACGCGCGCCCTCGTGATCAGGCTGGGCGAACACGACGTGATTGACCACCTCAGCGACCCAGCGGAAGTCGCCCTTGTCGAAGTACGCCTGGGCCTTGTCCACTACCGCATCGGCGCCACCCATGAATTCGACGTATCTGACCGCGGCCTCGGTCGGCGGATGCTGCCACAGGTGAGCGGGATTGCCGTCGAACCAGCCCATGTAGCGCTGATAGATCGCCTTGAC
>CAYPQR010000219.1:0-5537 GCA_964412865.1 uncultured Intrasporangiaceae bacterium | reverse complement strand
CTCGCCGGCCGACCGCTGGACACCGTCGGCGCGGTCCGCGCCGCCGCGGACGCACTGGTGCGCTCCGGCATACCCCTGGTCGTTGTCAGCCTCGGGCGTGACGGCGCACTCCTCGTCACCGACCGGCTGGCCCTGCACGCCCGGGCGAACGCCGTGCGGCCGGTCTCCACGGTCGGCGCCGGCGACTCCCTCCTCGCCGGCTTCCTGCACGGGCTCGAGCGGGGCGACGACCTCGACCAGGCGCTCGAGAACGGGGTCCGGTGGGGAGCCGCCGCCGTGCGGCTGCCCGGCACCCGCACCCCGCGGCCCGACGACATCATCGACATCACCGTCGACGTATCCCCTTGCACCGACGACTCATTCGCACTCGCGGACTGAACCGTCCGCTGACGAAAGGTAATCGCCATGACCCTCATCACCGCCGACCAGGTCCTGCTGGACCTCGCGGCCACCGACCGTCACGACGCGACCCGGCAGCTGGCCGAGACCCTCGCACGCTCCGGCCGCGTCACCGATCTCGAGCAGTTCCTGGCCGACGTGCGTGCGAGAGAGGAGCAGATGCCCACCGGCCTGCCCGGCGGCATCGGCATTCCCCACGCCCGCAGCGCGGCCGTCACCGAGCCGACCCTCGCCTTCGCCCGCCCTGCCCAGGGGATCGACTGGGGTGCCGAGGACGGCCCCGCCACACTGGTGTTCCTGATCGCGGCACCCGACGGAGGCGGCGACGCCCACCTGCAGATCCTGGCCACGCTGGCCCGCAAGCTGATGCAGTCCGACTTCCGCGCGGCCCTCACCGAGGCCCCCGACGCCGACACCGTCGTCGACGTCGTGACATCCCAGGTGGTGCCGTCATGAAGTTCGTCGGAGTGACGTCGTGCCCGACGGGCATCGCCCACACCTACATGGCCGCCGAGGCTCTCGAGCAGGCCGCGAAGGCAGCGGGCCACGAGATGCAGGTCGAGACCCAGGGATCGGCCGGGTCGTCGCCGCTGTCGCCCGAGACGATCGCCGCCGCAGACGCCGTGGTCTTCGCGCACGACCTGGAAGTGAAGGACAAAGGCAGGTTCGCCGGCAAACCGACCGTGGATGTCGGTGTCAAGAAGGCGATCTCGGACGGCCCGGCACTCATCGAGCAGGCTGTGTCGCTCGCCACGCAGGCGGCGAACGACCCGGACTCGGCCACCGCACCGCCGGCGGCGTCCGCATCGAGCGGGCTGAGCACCAAGGTGGATGACACCGCCGGTGTCGGCACCCGCATACGGCAGTGGCTGATGACGGGCGTGAGCTACATGATCCCGTTCGTCGCCGCCGGCGGCATCCTGATCGCCCTGTCGTTCATGCTGGCCCAGATCGCCCAGGGCAAGAACGGCGCCATCGACGTCGCGAAATACTCCCTCACCGGCAGCGGGCAGGACTCCGCGACCAGCCTGCTCACCCACTTCGACGCGCTCAGCGGAATGCACTGGGCCGCACTGCTGTTCGTCATCGGAAGCGCCGCCTTCGGATTCCTGGTGCCGATCCTCTCGGGGTTCATCGCCTTCGGCATCGCCGACAGGCCGGGCCTCGTGCCCGGCATCGTCGGCGGATCCATCGCCATGGCGATGGGCACCGGCTTCCTCGGCGGCATCGCGACCGGATTCATCGGTGGTTTCATGGCCCTGTGGGTGAGCCGCTGGAAGGTCCCCAAGGGCGCGCGAGGCATCATGCCGGTCGTCGTCATACCGCTGGTGTCGACACTCGTCACGGGCGGCCTGATGATCATCGTGCTCGGCCGGCCGCTGAAGTGGCTCACCGACGGGCTGTCCGAGGGCCTGGACAACCTCTCGACCGGAACGGGCCTGGGCATCGTCGCACTCGGTGTGCTCCTGGGCCTGATGATGGGCTTCGATCTCGGCGGCCCCGTCAACAAGGTGGCCTACACGTTCGCGACCACCGGCCTGGCCGCCGCCGGCACGGCCACGCACGCGCCAGAGCTGCGCGTGATGGCTGCCGTCATGGCGGCCGGTATGACGCCGCCGCTGGGCATGGCCCTCGCCACCGTCGTGCGCAAGCACCTCTTCACCGAGCCGGAGCGCGAGAACGGCCGTGCGGCATGGCTGCTCGGGGCATCCTTCATCACCGAGGGAGCCATCCCCTTCGCGGCGGCCGACCCGTGGCGTGTCATCGTGTCGTCGATGCTGGGCTCAGGGGTCACCGGGGGCCTGGTCATGATCTTCGACAACAATCTCCGTGCTCCCCACGGCGGCGTCTGGGTGACCCCGCTGATCAGCAGCCCCCTGACCTATCTCCTGGCCGTCGCGGCCGGTATGTGCGTCACTGCCGGCGCGGTCATCGTGCTCAAGGGAGCGCGACGCAGCCGGGCCGATGCCGACGACTCGGCGACCACCGACGAGCACGTGACCGCGCTCGCCTGAGCAATCCTGATCCCCAACCCATTTCGTCGAGGAGATTCTCATGACTACAGCACAGCGCAGGGTCGTCATCGCATCCACCGTCGGCCTGCACGCCCGGCCCGCAGCGCTCTTCGTGCAGGCCGCGTCCGCGACCGGGTCGGCCGTCACGGTCGGACGGCCCGGCGACGAACCGGTCGACGCCACCAGCATTCTCGCCGTGATGGGCCTCGGCGCCAAGCACGGTGAGGAGGTCCAGCTCACCGTGGAGGGTGACGGCGCCGAGAGCGCGGTCGCCTCGCTCGCCGATCTGCTCGCCACCAACCTCGACGAGGCACCGGCATGAAGACCCCACACAGCCATTCGGTGAAGTCTTCGCGTCGCAGGCTCCGCTCGATACGTCCTGGAGAACTCGCATGAGCACCACACTCACCGGCGTACCGGTCAGCCCGGGCTCAGCCGTCGGCCCCGTCGTGCAGGTCGTGCCAGCCGCGGGTGCGCCGAACGACGAGGCACCGCCCCCCGACAACCGGGCCGCGCGCGATCGCGTCGACATCGCGTTCGCCGCCGTCGCCGACGGGCTCGACCGTCGCGCGGCGACCGCCGGCAAGACCGCACACGACATCCTGTCGGCCACGGCGATGATGGCCCGGGACACGGCCCTGATCAAGGCCGTGGGCACACGCATCGACGCGGGGTCCGGCCCGGTCACCGCCGTGTGGGACAGCGTCGAGGAATACTGCGCGGCGTTCGAGGCGGCCGGCGGCTACCTCGCCGAGCGCGTCACCGACCTGCGCGATGTGCGCGACCGCGTCGTCGCCCAGCTGCTGGACATTCCGGAACCCGGTGTGCCGCAGCTGGATCGGCCGAGCGTGCTGGTCGCTGAGGATCTCGCGCCCGCCGAGACCGCGACGCTCGACCCGGCGATGGTGCTCGGCATCGTCACCCGGGCCGGGGGCCGCGGCAGCCACACCGCGATCCTCGCCGCGCAACTCGGCATACCCGCGGTCGTGCGGGTGCCGGGATCGACCGACCTGCCCACCGGTTCGATCGTGGCGATCGACGGCGACACCGGCGTCGTGACCCCCGATCCGGATGCCGAGACACGCGAGGCCCTGCAGCGTCGCGCAGAGGCACGCCGCAGCGCGCTGGACGGCCTCGGCGGGCCCGGCAGGACCAGCGACGATCACCGGGTCGCGCTGCTCGCCAACATCGGCACGGCCGACGATGCCGTCGCGGCAGGGCGACTGGACCTCGAGGGCGTCGGCCTGTTCCGCACCGAGGTGGTTTTCCTCGGCCGGCGGTCTGCGCCGACGCGAGAGGAGCAGTCCGCCATCTATCGCACGGTGTTCGACGCATTCGCGGGCAAGAAGGTCGTCGTGCGCACTCTCGACGCCGGGGCCGACAAACCGCTCGCGTTCGCCGACCTGGGCACCGAGGACAATCCGGCACTGGGATGCAGAGGGCTACGGATGGGGCGCGCCCTGCCGGAGCTGCTCGACACCCAGCTGGCGGCGCTCGCCGACGCGGCGAACACCAGCGACGCCATCGTCCAGGTGATGGCACCGATGGTGGCGACGGCCGACGAGGCGGGATGGTTCGCCGAGCGCGCGCACGCGGCGGGTCTGCCGGCGGCCGGCGTGATGATCGAGGTGCCCGCCGCGGCCCTTCGCGCCCGCGACGTGCTCGCACAGGTCGAGTTCGGGTCGCTCGGCACCAACGACCTCGCGCAATACACGATGGCGGCCGACCGCACCCAGGGCTCCGTCGCCGAGCTGCTCGACCCGTGGCAACCCGGTCTGCTCGACGTCATCGCCGCGGCATGCTCCGGCGCGTCGTCCGCCGATCGTCCCCTGGGCGTATGCGGTGAGTCGGCAGGCGACCCTCTGCTCGCGCTCGTGCTCACCGGTCTCGGCGTGACCAGCCTCTCGATGGCCCCCGGCAAGATCGGGATGGTGCGGTTCGCGCTGTCGACCCACGACCTGTCGACCTGCCGGCGGCTCGCGGCTGCGGCGCGGGACATGTCGAGCGCCGCAGCCGCGAAACAGGTCGTCCTGGACGGAGTGGATCCACGGCTGCGCGAACTGCTCTGAGCGGTCGCTCTCAGACCAGCGGCTCGGGCTCGGCGGCGATCGGCCGCTCGAGACTCACGCCGCGGTCGAATCGAAAGAGACCCTCGGGGTCGTAGGCCTGTTTGACCCGCTGCAGCCGGGCATACTTCTCCCCCGACCAGCACGAACGGACGACCTGCGGGTCGGCGCTCTCACCGCGCAGGTTTGCGAAGTATCCCGTGGCGTGCCCGTTCAGCGCCGTGCGGAAGCGCTCACTTGCGTCGGTGAGTGGCGCGTCCGGCCCGTGCTGCACCTCGACCGCCAACAGATGGAAACCCGCGTCGGAATGCCCGACGGCGCTGCCGTTGTCGCCCCGCAAGGCTCCCCCGAGATGCCGCACCTCGACGATCAGGAACGGGCAGTTCGCCTGCGGACCCGCCTGCTCGATCAGCAGCTGCTGCAGCGCCGGCGTCAGACCGTCGACCAGTGCGCCGGCCTCCCTGAACGGCACCGGCTCCCGGGGATCCATGTGGATAGAATCCAGTGCCGCATACGGCATCACGCCCAAGGTGTCCATCGTGACCGGCGCGCAGGAGCGCATCGGCTCCACCAGTCTTTCCCCGGCGTCGGCGCTGCCCGGATAGGCCACGCGCAGATGCATGGTGAACCGGCCGCGCAGCGGCTCGGGGATCTCCGGGATCGGTGGCAGCCGGAGAAACGCCAGTGAACTGCACAGGTCGTCGGGCACCGTCGACGTCCACGCGGCATACTCACGCAGCACGGCCTCGGCGTCCTCACCGTCGTAGAAGATGCCTCCGCCGTAGATCTGCTGAAGATCGCGCAGAGCGAACGTCATCGACGTGACGACCCCCAGTCCGCCGGCGCCGCCGCGCAGCGCCCAGAAGAGCTCGGGCTCCACCTCGTCGCTCACCGACAGCCGGCGACCATCCGCGGTGACGACGTCCATCGAGAGCACCTGGTCGCACGCATAGCCGTATGCCCTGCCGAGCACCGGCAGCCCTCCGCCCAGCGTGTAGCCGACCACGCCGACGTCGCTGGTCGACCCGCACAGCCCTCCGAGCCCGTATGGCGTGGC
>CAYPQR010000218.1:0-5557 GCA_964412865.1 uncultured Intrasporangiaceae bacterium | reverse complement strand
GGTGCTGATCGAGACGGTCGGCGCCGCCTTCGAGATGGACGAGATCCTCTACGAGTTGCGCGAGCACAGCGCCGGCCTCAATGCCGGCCGCTGGGACTACATCTTCAGCTACGTGCGCACGTTCGCCCACCGAGGCGATGAGTATGTGCTGCCGAACCGCGACAAGATCACCATGAGCACCCCGTTCATGCGGGCCTACACCGACCTGCTGGTCGACACCTGCCACCAGCGCGGCGCGCACGCCATCGCGGGCCCCGCCGCGGTCAATCCGACACGACAGGACGAGGAGCAGCGGCACCGCGCCCTGGCCATCGTCCGTGCCGAGAAGGAGCGTGAGGCCGCCGACGGGTTCGACGGCTGCTGGGCCGCGCACACCGCCGTCATCGAGACCTGCCAGCGCGCGTATGCCTCGGTGCTCGGCGCCGCACCCGACCAGCGTGATGCACGCCGGGCGATCAACGCCTCCGCCCACGACCTGGTCTCCCTGCACGGCACGGTGCAGACGATCAGCCTGGAAGGAGTGCGCACCAACGTCTCGGTCGCGCTGCGATACCTGGCCTCGTGGATCGGTGGCCGGGGTGCCGTCGCCATCGACAACCTGATGGAAGACGCTGCCACGGTGGAGATCTCGCGCGCACAGCTGTGGCAGTGGATTCATCACCGCTCGCAGCTCGCCGAGGGGCCGCAGGTGACACGCGCGCTGGTCGAGCGCATCATCGACGAGCAGATGGCGTCGCTGACACGGGGGCTCGACGATCGGTCGGCGGCCCGCTATCGCGCCGGCCGGGAGGTGCTGACCGAAGTGGCGCTGGGCGAACACCTGCCAGGGTTCTTCACCCCCTACGCCTACGTCCGCTTCCTCATCGACCGGCCGTTGCGGATGTCCGGGCCGCTGCAGCCCGACGACCTGCGCCAGTCGGAGAACGTCACGGATCGGGCCGAGACCGTGAACGCGGCCTGACCCGAGTGAGGTTCGGGCGCCTCGGGGCTCAATGCCTCGGGGCGCCCGCTCACGCGTGCAGCGCGCGCACCCTGAGTGCCAGCGCAGCGATGGTGCGCGCCCCCGGCGCCTCCGCCGGGTCCACATGCATACTCGGCCGGCCGGCATAACCTCGGATCGCGGCACCCCAGCGCACCTCGGGCACGGCCCGCGGATCCCAACCGGCCGACTCGAGTCCGCGGTCCAACGCATCCCCCGGATCCGCTTCGAGCACACCGCCGGACGGGGAGTCGGCGAGCATACGACACAGAAGGGCCGGATCGTCGACGCCGAGCGAGGGACCGGAGAAGAGCGGCACGCCCAGCTCGGCCGCAAGCCTGCGGGCGAGCGTCGTCCGCCCATCGCCCGGTTGCCCATCGACCAGCACAGCGACGCGGAACGGTGCATGCGCGCGATACGCCACGGCCGGCCAGTCCTCGGCCGTGACGGCGTAGGTGTCGTGATCACACCACTGGTCGATGCCTTCGGCATCCAGCCACAACATGTGCGGCACGTGGCCCTCCCGGCGGAATCCGAGCGATCGCAGCAGACCCGCAGACGGCTCATTGCCCGGCCGCACGTCGGCCTCGACTCGGTGCAGACCCATCCCCTCGTGGACGGGTTTGAATGCGAGGCCGATGACGAGTCGCAGCCCCTCGGCGAAGAGGCCGGCCCCGGCATACGGATCGTAGGAGTCGTATCCCATGGTGCCGCTCTGCATCCGACCGCGGACGACGTTCATCACGTTGACCTTGCCGACGATGTCGTGGTCGGCCAGCCGGTGGTGCGCATGGACGATGAAGGTGCGGTGGTCGACCGACTGCTGCCCGAGATGCCACATCAGATCGTCGGGGTTGACGGGATTCCAGCGACGGATCCGTGACACCGACATCGCGACGGCCCGGCGGTATGGCGCGAGATCGGCGGCGGTGACTGTCTGCACCCATACCCGGTCACCGTAGGCGATCAGCGGCAGCACATCGGCACTCATGTCACGTCCCTGGGACGGGTGAGGGTCATGCGACCTGCCTGCCACGCATCACGATGTGCATCGGGGTGGTGAGCGCACGCACGTCCTCGCACGGATCAGCCTGGTAGACCACCAGATCCGCGCTCTCGCCTTCTTCGATGCCAGGATGACCCAGCCAGCTGCGGGCGCCCCAACAGCCCGCGTTCACCGCCTCGACGTTGCTCATCCCGGCCCGCACCAGCTCGGCGATCTCCAACGCGACCAGGCCGTGCGGCAACTGGCCGCCGGCGTCGGTGCCGACATAGATCGGGACGCCCGCCTCGTGCGCCGCACCGATCGTCTCGTAGCGACGCGCGTGCAGGTCGCGCATGTGGGCGGCATAGTCCGGGAACTTCGGCTCGCCGGCGGCGGCGAATTTCGGGAAGTTCGCGATGTTGACCAAGGTCGGCACGACCGCGATCTGCGCCGAGGCGAACTTGTCGATCGTCGACGGTGTGAGGCCGGTGCCGTGCTCGATGCAGTCGGTGCCCCCGTCGGCGAAGTCGTGCAGCGACTCCTCCCCGAAGCAGTGGGCTGTGATCCGAGCGCCCTCCTCGTGGGCCGCTGCGATCGCCGCGGCGACCGCATCCCTCGGCCAGCACGGGCTCAGGTCGCCGCGCTCCCGGTCGATCCAGTCGCCGACCAGCTTGACCCAGCCGCCACCACGCCGCGCCTCCTGGCGCACGTAATCGACCAGATCCTCCGGCTCGATCTCGTAGGCGAATCCGCGCAGGTAGCGGCGGGTGCGGGCGATGTGCCGGCCGGCCCGGACGATGCGCGGTAGGTCGGGCCGCTCGTCGACCCAGCGTGTGTCGACGGGCACACCGGCGTCACGCAGCAGCAGGACTCCGGCGCGTCGTTCGGTGGCGGCATGCTCCTCGGTGCGCTGCCGGTCCACCGCTCCGGTCATCTCGAGGCCGACGTGACAGTGGGCGTCGACCAGCCCGGGCAGCGCATACCCGTGCACGGACTGCACCTCGCCGGCCGGGGGTGCGAACGTGAAGCGCCCGCCGACGATCCAGACGTCGTCGCGGACCTCGTCGGGGCCGACCAGGACCTGGCCGTGGACGTGCAGCGCCGGTGCTTCGTTGCCCATAGGGGTCAGCCTAACCAGCACGCCGAGACGGAGTCCGCCGCGTCATCCCTCCGACCTGTCGGCTGACCACGATGGGAGACGGACTTTCCATTTCGAATAACAGTGTGTTTAGTGGGGCATTGCCATGACGAATCTCTGGGGACTGACCAGCCGACGTGAGGTCGATCTGCACCGTCACGCCAGCGCCTGCTGTCCGCGCTGATCGATCCAAGCCCCCAACCGTCACACATTCGAAAGGCTCCTCATGTCTTCTGCGCACCCTCGCGCGCTCTGGGACCGGCTCAAGCACCTGTCCTTCGGCACCCAGATCCTTCTCGGCCTGGTCGCCGGCCTGCTCCTCGGGCTGCTCGCCCGACAGCTCGGCGGCACGTCGTCCGACCCCAACTGGCTGACCACGACCCTGTCGACCGTCGGTGACTCCTTCGTCACTCTGCTGAAGGCCGTGGTGCCCCCGCTGGTCTTCCTGGCCATCGTCACCTCGATCGCGAACCTCAAGCAGGTGACGAATGCCGCCCGGCTGGCCTGGCAGACGCTGATGTGGTTTGCCATCACAGCCCTGGCCTCGGTGACCATCGGCATCGTCATCGGTCTGATCACCAATCCGGGTCTGCACACCAGCGTCACCCGGGCCAGCGCCGGGCGGCCGGACCACGGCGGCTCGTGGATCGATTTCCTGACCGGCCTGATCCCTTCGAACTTCCTCGGCCTCGAGACCAGTTCGGACGGCGGCGAGGTCTCGCTCTCGTTCAACGTCATGCAGATCCTCGTGATGGCGATCGCCATCGGCATCGCCGCGCTGAAACTCGGCGAATCCGCCGAGCCGTTCCTCACCTTCACCCGCTCGGCACTGAAGATCGTGCAAAAGGTGCTCTGGTGGGTCATCCGCCTGGCCCCCATCGGCACGGCGGGGCTGCTCGGTAATGCCGTCGCGAGCTACGGCTGGGATGCCCTCGGCTCACTGGGAGTCTTCGTCGTCTCTGTCTACGCCGGCCTGATCGTGGTGCTGCTCGGGCTGTACCCGCTGATCGCCCGGGCCAACGGACTCTCACCACGCCGCTTCTATTCCGGCGCCTGGCCCGCCATCCAGCTGGGCTTCGTGTCACGCTCGTCGGTCGGCACCATGCCGGTCACCGAATGGGTGGCCGAGCGCAACCTCGGTGTGCCCCGGCACTACGCGTCGTTCGCGGTGCCCTTCGGGTCGACGACCAAGATGGACGGCTGCGCGGCGATCTATCCGGCGCTCTCGGCGATCTTCGTCGCTCAGTTCTTCGGCATCCACCTGACGCCGATCGACTACGTGCTGATCGCGTTCGTCTCCGTGCTGGGCTCGGCCGCCACGGCGGGCGTGACCGGGGCGGTCGTGATGCTCACGCTGACGCTCTCGACCCTCGGACTGCCGCTCGCGGGAGCGGGCCTGCTGCTCGCCATCGACCCGGTGCTCGACATGGGACGCACCGCGATCAATGTCGCCGGGCAGGCACTGATCCCGACGATCGTCGCCAAGCGGGAGGGCATCTTGGATCTCGCGAAATTCAATGCTCCGCGCAAGGACAGCGGATTCCGCGACGCGGTGGAGCAGGCGAGCGCGCCGCGCGCGGCGCAGGAGAAGACGCCCGTGTCGGCATAAGGCACCACACCTCGCTATAGCGCAACGAACCGTCATCACCCGAGCAAAAAGGATCGGATGATGACGGTTCGTTGCGCTATTGCGGGATTCGGGACCTTCGGCCCTATGCGTTTCGGCCCGGATCGGCGACGCTGTGTGTGTCACCGGAGGATGAGGAGCGGGTATGAGCACGGACAGGCCGACGGTCGTCGTGGGAGTCGACGGGTCGAGCGAGAGCGCGCACGCCGTCGAATGGGGCGCCGACTTCGCCGAGAAGATCGACGCGGATCTGCTGCTGGCGACCGCATGGCAATGGCCGGTGTCCTACGGCACGCCGCTCACCTGGGTCGGCTTCGAACCGGACGTCGAAGCACAGAAGATCGTCGAGCAGGCGAGGGCGACCGTCACGCTTCCCGAGGACCGAGTCCAGACCGCCATCCGTGAGGGGTCTCCGGGGTCGGTGCTGGTCGAACTCGCCGAGGAGTCGGCGGCACTGGTCGTCGGGAGCCAGGGTCACAACGCCATTGCCGAGGCCGTGCTGGGGTCGGTGAGCGCCTACTGCGTGCGTCGCGCCAAGTGCCCTGTCGTGGTGGTGCGCTGACGGAGTCGCGACACCGGGCGCGGCCGGAGCCTGGTCGGGCCTGGTCAGGCGCGCTCCAGGATCACGTCGGCGGGCGTATGCAGGGCGCGGAGACCGAGCAGCGGGTCACCATCTCCGCAGCCCAATTCGAGTGCAGGCTCACCGAATCGGTGGATCAGGTCACGATACGGCTCCGGTGGGAAGGTGGCCCGCTGCGGACTCAGTCCTTGTTGTCGAGGAACTTCTCGAAGCCCTTCGGGAGCTTGATGTTGGAGGTGTCGGTCTCC
>CAYPQR010000217.1:0-5568 GCA_964412865.1 uncultured Intrasporangiaceae bacterium | reverse complement strand
CCGCCGACGACGTGCGCGCCTGCGTGCAGGCGTTCATCGATGCCCGCGCCGGGCTCACCGCCTGATCGACTCACAGTGACGCTATAACGCAACAAACCGTCATCACCGGGACCGCACCGACTCGGGTGATGACGGTTTGTTGCGTTATAGCGTCACGAACTCACAGATAGAGGCCGGTCGACCCGTCCTCGGTGCGCTCCTGCGCAACGGCGTGGATGTCGCGTTCGCGCAGCAGGATGTAGTCGGCCGAGCCGAGCTCGACCTCGGCGCGATCCTCCGGGTCGAAGAGCACCCGGTCGCCCAGCTTCACCTGCCGCACGTGCGGGCCGGTGGCCTTCACCCGCGCCCACGACAGCCGTTTGCCGACGCTCGCGGTCGCGGGTATGACGATGCCGCCACCGGATCGGCGCTCCCCGCCCTCGTCGTCGATCTGCACGAGCACGCGGTCGTGCAGCATCCGGATCGGCAGGGCGCCGGATGCGGCTTCAGCCACGGACACGCCGCATCAGGCCGACGAGGAGCAGCACGACCCCGACGCCGCCGATGATGACGCCGACCTTGCCGTTGTCCAGCTCACCGTCGGGGGTGTGGGTGAGCTCCCCGGCCTTCAGCTTGACCGACTCCACCTGCCGCTTGGCGATCTCCTTGGGCTGGGCCCGGAAGGCCAGCTCGTCGACGGTCGTCGCCAGCCGCTTGCGGCTCGCCTCCAGGTCGGCCTCGATCTGCTTGGCCGTCGGCGGCTTGGGCTTCTTGGTTGCGGCCTTGTCAGCCATTGGGCGTCTCCTTGTCGTCGGGCTCGTCTGAGACGATAACGCAGGACACCACCAGATGAACCGGAGGACACAGATGTCGCGTCTCGAAAAGGGCCAGCAGGCTCCAGGCTTCACCCTCACCTCGGACAAGGGCGAGAGGGTCTCGCTGTCGGACTACAAGGGCCGTCATGTCGTCATCTTCTTCTATCCTGCGGCGATGACGCCGGGTTGCACCACGGAGGCCTGCGACTTCCGCGACTCCCTGGCCACCTTGACGGGCGCGGGCTACGACGTGCTCGGCATCAGCCCGGACAGCCCCGACAAGATCGCCCAGTTCGTGGCGAAGGAGTCGCTCACCTACCCGCTGCTGTCCGACGAGGACAAGTCGGTGCTGGAGGCCTACGGCGCATACGGCGAGAAGACGCTGTATGGCAAGAAGGTCACCGGCGTGATCCGCTCCACGGTCGTCGTCGACCCCGACGGCAACGTCGAGCTGGCGCGCTACAACGTCAAGGCCACCGGCCACGTCGCGTCGCTCAGCAAGGCCTTGAATCTCGCCTGACCCCGTCGCGTGCGCCACGGCCTTGCCAGTAGGCTCGTGGCGCACGCGGAAGTGGTGAAATCGGCAGACACGCATGGTTTAGGTCCATGTGCCTTCGGGCGTGCGGGTTCAAGTCCCGCCTTCCGCACTCGAGGCCCTGGGATGGCGGAGCGGATTCACCGCTGTCGGCGGATGGCGTTCTCGATGAGTCGAGAAATCAGGTCGCGGCGAGTTCGCCGCCGCCGCGCAGGTATGCGGCCCTCCCCGACCGGCGCGCCGCCAACGCCGGCCGGAGTCGGCCCTTCAAGCATTGGTCTCATACGCGCCGAGCTCATCCCGGAGCTGAAAGTTCACGTCCGCGGCGGCGCAGCAGTTCGGCAACCAGCACACTGGCGTCTGCGACAACGATCATCCGATCGATCGGTGTCGCAGATCAAGCAGGGCGGCCAACTCGTCCTCACTCATCCCGCTGTCGCTGAGCACCTGGCTTACGGTTGTGACCACCTCGTGGTCACAACGTAGCCTGACAGCGCCCACGGCACACGATGGTCGCTGTTCGAACACCCCGCAGTCGGCCAGACTGCGGATCCCAGCCTCCGACTGGCCGGCGCCGCCTCTACGGAGTCACGGACGGGTGGGGCCAACTGCTCGGGAAGTGGCGATTCGCCTATTCGTCGTCCTCGTCGGCCGGCGTGTCGCCGAGGCCGACCAGCAGCTTGCGCAACAACTCGGCCAGTTGCTCCTGCTCGTCGTCGCTGAGGCCCTTCATCAGCTCGACCTCGTGGGCGACGTGGCTCTCGATCACCTTGTTGATCAGTTCACGGCCGCGGCGCGTCAGGGCGACCACGACAATACGGCGGTTGTCGGGGTCCGGCTCCCGCTTGACCAGCCCCTTGTCGGCCATCTTGTCGATCCGTGCCGTGATCGCGCTCGACGAGACCATCGTCAGGTCGCCGATGACTCCGGGCGTCAGCTTGTAGGGGCTGCCCGAGCGGCGCAGGGTCGCCAAGACATCGAATTCGCCCGGCTGCAGGTCGAACTCGGCGAAATTCTCGCGGATCGACTTGTCCAGCAGCGCCGCCGCCCTGCTCATCCGCCCGATCACCCCCATCGGTGTCGAGTCGAGCTCGGGCCGCACGTCGGCCCATTGCTCCTGGATCTGGTCGACGGTGTCGTGCTGGTCGACGGTGTCGTGCACGTCAGCTCCTCCGGCTGCGGATCATGTCGTCGGGACCGTATCAACCCCGGCTGCACGCACGAGGCACGACCGACGCAAACGGCGGGCCCGCGGCATGCGCCACGGGCCCGCCGTCGGCCGTTCGCGAGGGTCAGTCGCCGTTCGGCACGCCGTAGATCTCCAGCTCGCTGGAGTCGAGGAATGCCACGTCGTCCCCGCCCTGCGGGTCGATCATCGTGTAGCGGACATACTTCACATCGTCGCCGCTGTCACCGGACAGATCGACCGGGTTCAGCTTGCCGAGGTTGTCGGCGCCGAACGTGCCGGATGCCGCGTCCTGCCAGGTCTGGCCGTCGGTCGACGTCTCGACCGTGTAGCCGGCCGTCGCGGCCTCCGGCCCGTCACCACACGTGTTGGACGGGTCGATCGTCAGCTCGCTGACGTCGACGGCCTTCGGCAGTTCGATCGTCACGTGCTTCGGGTCGCCCGCGTCACTGCCCCAGCCCTGGCTCTGCGACTGGTTGATCATGCCGCTCGGGCCGCAGCCGTATGCGGTGTAGTCGGGGCCGTTGAAGTCGGTCACCGACGCGCCGCCCGCGCTGGCGGCCCAGTCGCGACGCACCACCCAGTTCTTCGTGGTCTGGCCCTTGGTCACCGTCAGGGTCACCGACTCGGGGTCGTAGCCCGCTCCCCCGGCGACCACGTCGGGATACGTGCCGACCGGCACGTTCTCGATGGCGTAGTGGCCCTGCCCGTCGGTCACCGCGGTGAAGTCACCCGGGAAGCCCGAGTCGTGACCGCTGAACGCCACGGTCACGCCGGGTGCCGGCGCGCCCGAGTCCTGGTCGGTGACCGTGCCGCTGACGGTTCCACGAGCGGAATGCCGTGTCGGGGGCATCGAGAAGTCCTCGACCGGGTGCATGTCGTCGCCGCCCTTCGAGGCCGCGAAGAAGCCCATGCCGCGGTGAGCGAACACCTTCCAGATCGCCTTGCTGTGGTGACCGTGGTAGATCGCCTGGTCCGCCTGCAGGATGCCGTTGCGCATGTCGAGGTATGACGGATAGGTCGGCGAGAGCTCCATACCGCGGGTCACGAGCGACTCGGCCAGCTTCGGGCCGACCGCCGCACGCAGGTCCCACAACGTCTGGGCCCAGATCTCACCGGCCGCGTGCACGTCTCCGGTCGCGTCGAAGATGCGGCCGAAGTCACCGTAGGTGTAGCCGCCGGCGTCGGTGCCCGCCGTCCCCGGGCAGGCCGGGGAGTCACTGCCCACGGGGCAATCGGTCGGTTCGCTGCGGATGTTCTGCCCGCCGCCGACGTAGGTGCCCATCTTGATGTCGCCGGGCTTGCGGCTGTCGTGCATGTAGCCCTGGTTGACCAGGTAGTCCATCGCATACCAGTCGCTCCAGGCCTCGCCCATCGATCCGCCCTGCACCGAGTCGAGCGCTGGGTTGTTGTCGGCGTCGACGACCAGGCGGTGTGAAAGGCCATGGGTGTACTCGTGATACACGATGTCGGCCTCGTCCGAGCCCATGGTGGGGAGGAACGAGTCGTTCGTGCCGGGCATGTGCCACAGATACATCTGCATCGTGGGTGACTGGCCATCCGGCGGTGTCGCGAAGTTCGCATTGTCGATGTGGTTGCGGTCGGGCAGCCCGTTCGCCACGGCGGCGCCATCGAGGGACTCGTCGTGCACCGGGTCGCCGCCCTGGCCCTGACCGGTGAAGTTGACCTTCTGGAAGTTGCCGGCGGCCTCGGTGAAGCCGATGGGCCACTTCTTCAGATAGTCGTGCCAGTTGTTGATGAAGTAGAAGTTCTGCACGCCGGTGCGGGCGCTGTTCTTCTGCCACGAGTTCGCCTTCTTCGGCAGCCAGGTGCAGACGTAGTCGTCGCAGCCCTGCAGACCCTCCGGATGCGTGCGCACCAGCGGCACGATGTAGCCGTTCTTGCCGCTCGGGTGCACCTCTTCGTTCGCGTCGGCGATGTCGTTGTCGTTGACGTCGTTGTAGGTGTGCACGTTGTTGCCCGACAGGATGTCGGAGCCGCGAGGCAGCCAGCCGTGCTTGTTGAGCATGACGCGGTGCAACCGACCTGCCTTGCCCGGCGCATCCGGATACCACTGGAAGACCTTCGCGAACTGCGGGTGGCCGTGGTGGTGGCGCTTCGACTTGTGCCGGGTGGGCGTGACGAGGTCGGAGCTCAGGTGGGAGCGGTAGAGGATGCGCCCGGTCTGCGCGTCCACCACGTCCAGCGTCGGGTCGGATGCCGACATGGTGACCGTCTTGATCGCCGGCCGCAGCGCGCCGCCGACATAGAACAGCACGTGCTCGCCGGTGTCCCGTGCGCCGGGTTCGGTCGACGACTCCTTGGTGTCCTTGCGGGCCACGGTGATCGCCTGGTCGACGCTCAGCGTGCCGCGCAGCTTCTCCGGAGCCTTCTGGCTGAGACCGCTCACCGGCGAGCCGGTGACGTTGATCAGCCGGCCGTCCTTGGTGACATTGGCCTTCAGCCCGTTGCCGAACACCGGCACCCCGCCGACTCGCTGCTCGAACGAGAGGTGGTGGATGCCCTCGATGTCGACGTAGTCGCGGGTCAGGTGCAGGTGACCGAGATCGCCCGAGCTCATCCCGAACGCGCCGAGGTGCGACCGGACGTAGCCGAGCGCGACGTTCTTCGCGGACGCGCTGGATGCGCCGGTGAGGAAGCCGTTCAGTTTGGCGACCTCGCGCGGTGTGCCGGTCTGGGCGTCCATCGACACCACGCCCTGCTCGCCGAGGCTCCGATTGAGTTTGCGGACGCTCTGACGTCCCTGGAGTTGCGCCGCCCGTTTGCGCTCGGCGCGTTTCTGCGCGGCTGACTGTGGTTGCCGTGCGTCGAATGCGGAGTCCGAGTGCCGGGCGCCCTTGCCGGGGTGCTGACCCGGGCCGCGGTCGCCGTGACTTGCGACCGTGGAGTGACTTGTATTGATCGCGGCGGTGGCGGATGGCGCCAGGCCGACCATCCCGGTCGTCACCACGGTGGCCGCAGCCAGAGCGGTGCTGCGCCGAATACGTCGAGACATGTGTCGTCCAATCGTGACGGGGTGTGAAAAGGCGCAC
>CAYPQR010000216.1:0-5581 GCA_964412865.1 uncultured Intrasporangiaceae bacterium | reverse complement strand
GCTGCCGTGCTGACCAGGCCCGCGTAGACGCCGCCGTGCACGACGTCGATCCAGCCGGTCCGCGCATCGGTCACCGGCACCGCCACCGGCCGGTCCGCGGGCACCTTCACCGTGCGCGTGGCGGGCTCGCCGGAGGCCGACTGGGTGGTCAGTCGCACCGTCGCTCCCTTGCCCGGTGCGGACAGCACCAGGGTGTCGGACGTCTGTTTCGCCGGCGTCGGCAAGGCGAACCCGGTCAGCGTCGTGATCTCGGGTGCGGCCGGCATCCAGGCGAAGTCGGAGGTCCCCGAGGAGGCGGTGCGCGACATGGCCGACGCGACGACCGGCTCGTCGGCCGTCACGTGCACGCTGTAGTTGCCCTTCTTCAACCCCTTCAACGAGACGCCGCCCGCGCGGCCGGCCTGCACAGTGAGCACCTGATCGTCGACGACGGCACCGTGGGTATCGGTGACGCGGACGCGCACGATGGCCTCCTGGTGCCCGGGCACCATCACGCGTACGCCCGGCTCGGCCCCGACATCGGTGACGGCGGGCAGCACCTGGCTCTTGCTCGGCTCCGCGGACGCCGAGGTGAGCTCCTCACCGCTGCGGGTCTCGCCGGTCATCCACCGATCCATCACGGCGGCCTGCACGAGGCCGCCGTGCGCGGTGACATGGATGGCCGTATGCGCACCGGCAGCGCCCAATGCGCCGACCACGACCACTTTGCGGCCTCCGGCGGGCACCACGATGTCGTGCAGGCTCTTGTGCTCCAGCAGGCCCGACGCACCGAAGACCTGCGCGTCGACGCTGACCGGACCATCGCCCGCATTGCTCAACACGAGGCGCGCCAACCGACCCGCCTGGCCACTGCCGGCGAGGAGCCACGCGTCACGCTGTGGCGCCGCACACTGCAGCAACTGGATCCCGCGGGCCGTCTTGGTGTCGTCGCGCGATGACTGCATCGCGATCAGCCCCGCCGCGCGCTCGCCGGTGCCGACCACCTGCACGGCACCGCCGCCTCGCACCGACGCGACGGCGGATCCGCCCGGCTGCGCGGCGACATCGACCGCACCACCGCTGCTCGACGGCATCCGCACACTCGTCACGGAGCCGCCCTTCCCGGGCGATCCGGCCGACAGCAGGGTCGAGGGCGCGAGGGCCGTGAGCACCTGCACGGTCTGACCGTCGTAGCCGACACCGGGTGACCCCGGCCGGTCCGGCCCGGGGCACACCGTCTGGGAGCGGCCCGCCGACGTCGCCACGCTCGTCTGGTGGGTGTCCGACGTTCGGGTGAGCCAGAGCTGACCCTGCGCCGCCGTGCCGCCATAGACCATGCCACCACCGGCGGCGACGACGACCACTGCGCGAAGCACTCCCCGCATCCTCATGTCGTCCTCCTCGACCGCCGGTTGCCCAACGGGATGGCGAGGAAGATGACGACGACGAGCAGACCCAGCTGAAGCAGCCGTAGCCGACGGAAGGCGACACCCGGATCGATGACGAGATGTCCGCCTCCCGCGCCCAGGTGGTAGGCGGGCCGCCCGTCGACAGTCGTGGCCCGCAGCTCGCGGCCGTCCAGCCGGGCCGAGCCGAGGTCGCGCCAGCCCGGCCCCTCGGAGAGCACCACCACGCGATCGGCGGGTCCTGGGGGCACATCGGTCGACGACCGGGAGTGGGCCATGGTCGAGGGAAGTTCGCGAAGGGGCGCGCCCGCGGAATACAACGACACCCGACTCGCGTCGACGCTCCCGCGGCCGCCGCGCACCTGCATCGGCGCGACGCGCCACACCGTCGTGTCGGCTCCCGCGTGCAGCGGAGTCAGAATCCCCGTCGCCTGCAGGGCGCGGGTGAGCGATGCGTCCGCGTCGCCATGCACGACGACGGCATAGACGGCCAGCCGGTGCAGCCGCTGGGCAAGCGTGGGACCGCCACCTCGGCCCCCTGGAGTGAGCAACTCCCCGACCGCCTGCGCCGTCGACGGCTCGCCGCTCGCCCGGGCCGGGAACCCGCGCACGGGCAGCCCGGTCTCCTGCCCCTGCAGCTCATAGCTGACGGACCCGTTCGGCGCGACGGACAGATTCAGCACGCGCACCGCACGCGTGCCGTGCACCGGGGCGTCCACGATGCCGTCCAACGCTCGTGGCGCCGGCTGCAGCGCGTGCACCGGCGCGGTCCACGCCGCAAGGCCCGCGACGGCGACGCTGACCACCACGGCGGCGACGACGGCGGTCGGGCGAGCCGCACCGAGCAGCCGGTGCGGCCATGGCGACCCGCCCTTCGCCGCGCTCTTGCCGGCGTCGTTCGCCCGGCCGGTGCGACGCGACAGCGATGGCACGGCCAGCAGCGCCAGCCCGAGCAGGGCGAGACCGAATACGTCCAGTGCGGTGCCGCTCCAGGGGCTCATCACCCCGTCGGCCGTGCGCACCAGCATGACGTGTGACGCAGCGAGACCGCCCGCGAGACCCGCCAGGGCCAGCAGCACCAGAGACGCCTGAGCCACCGGACGGCCGGACCGCAGCAGTCCGAGCGCGCCGCACAGCAGCACCGGCACCGACGCGAGCACGGCGTACGAACCGGGCCCGCCGGGGTGCAGGAGCGCGAGCTGCCAGGCCTGCGGCCCGGCCCCGTGGCCGAGGTCCAGACCACCGGGGCCGGCCAGCAACGCTCGCCAGTCACCCCGCAGGAGTTCGCGCGTCCACGGCGCCAGCATCACCCACGGCAGCACCGCGACGATCAGGCCACGCAGCCGCGCCCAGCCACGCCCTGCGGCCACGACGACGAGCGCCATGACGGTGACGAGCGCCAGCAGCGGAGGGGCGAATGCGCCGAGCACGGCCGTGGCGAGCACGGTGCCGAACGTCACCGGGGCGCCGGCGCGGCGACGAGCGATCGCGAAGACGCCGGCGATCGCGAGCGGCAGCACGACGTGTGCGACCGCGGGCCCGAGGCGCCCACCGGACACGGCAGTCGTCAGCGTGGCCAGGGTCGCCCAGGCCACGGCGGCCGCGGCACGGGGCCACCGGGCGTCGGTGACGGTGCGGGCCGCGCGATAGGCCGTCCATCCGGACAGGGGCATGCAGGCCGCCAGCAGGTAGGCGATGGTCGTCGCCCCCGCACTCGCGTCGCTGACGCCGGGGATCCATTGCACCAGCCAGGTCAGACCTGCCAGCACGGGCAGATAGGGCACCGCGAGCGCCGAGTGGCCCAGGCCGGGACCCTGCCATCCGTCGCGCCACATTCGCCAGATGCCGGTGGCGTCGGTGGAGAAAGGCTGCAACTGGCCACCCGCCAGGCCGTGTCCGCCGCCGCGGAACGCTTCGGTGGTGATCAGGTCGCGCCAGAGCACCGACGAGGCGGCGATCAGCAGCAGGACCGCCCAAAAGCCCGGGTTGGCGAGCAGCCTGCCGGCGCCGCTGCGACGGGACGGCGAGAGATCGTCGTCCGGACCGCCCACCGAGCCGTTGCGCCGGTCGTCCTCCGGTGCGGTCTCATCATCGAGCGCGACCGAGTCGTGCAGCGACTCGATCGCCGCGCGGGCGGCCTCGGACGGCGGCACGAACAGGGTGCGCAGGCTGCGCCGGCGTGCGCTGGAGCGGCGGAAGAACCGCCACCGCGCGCCGACGATGCGCATGAAGCCGAACGGTGCACTCGCCTGGGCCAATTCGATGCCCGCACGGCGGCCTCGCTTGAGCAGGAGGAATACCAGCGCCAGCAATGTGCAACTGACGGCGGTCCACACCGCCATGAGCGGCAGCCCGAGCAGGGAGCATCGGGCGAGCGCCACCTGGCGGTGGCGGCGCAGCGTGCGCGCACTGCGCGGTGCGGGACGGTCGGGCGCGTCATACCGCGTGGCAAGATCCTGATGGACCCTCGCGGCCGGCACGACCACGACCTGATGACTCGACAGATGCGCCCGCCAGCACAGATCGAGACCGTCGCCGTCGCCGTCGAAGGCCGGGTCGAACCCCCCGAGGCGCGTGTAGACGTCGCGGCGCACCAGCATTCCGGCACTGCTGACGGCGAGCACGTCGCGCCGGGCGTCGTGCTGACCCTGGTCGGGCTCCCCCTCCATCTCCGCGCCGACGTGCCGTCCCGTGCGGGTCAGGTCGATGCCGACGTTGACCAGGCGCCCCGGGTCGTCCCACGCGCTGATCTTGCATCCGGCGACACCGATCCGCGAGGACTGCCCGACGACGCGCACCAACTGCGCCAGCGCGTCGGGGGCAGGAGCACTGTCCTCGTGCAGCAGCCAGAGCCATTCGTGGCGGTCGCGTGGCCTGATCTTGTGGGCCTTGGCCCTCCGCCGCGGGCGACGCGCCACGACAACGTCCTCCCCCGGGCCCGGCAAGGCCTCGACGGCGGTGTCGATGACTTCCGCGAAAGGCGTATGCGGTGGCACGGAGACGACGCTGACGTCGGGAAAAGCCCCCTGGATCTGCTGATCGGCACCGATCAGGTCGGCCATCGAGCGGTCGGCGCTCGCATCGATGACGACAAGGCGCTCGGGTGCCCGCTGCTGGGCGGCAAGCGCCGCCAGAGTGCGCTCCAGCCAGGCCTCATCGGCCCGTTGGACGACCAGGAGTGTCGTGACGGTCAGGCGGGTCTGCGCATCGTCCCCCGAGGACGCATCACCTGCACCGTCCACCACGACGGATGGCTGGATCACCGGACTGGACAGGGCGGTCAGACCGCCCGCTTCTTGAGTTTGCGCCGCTCGCGCTCTGACAGACCGCCCCAGATGCCGAACCGCTCATCATGGGCGAGTGCGTATTCCAGGCACTCGGCCCGGACTTCACAACTCACGCAGACTTTCTTGGCGTCACGGGTTGACCCCCCTTTTTCCGGAAAAAATGCCTCCGGATCGGTCTGGGCGCACAATGCACGCTCTTGCCAGGCCAACTCGCCGTCTTCGTCCGCGAGGTCGTGCAAGGCGAAAAGTGAGAATTCCTGCACGGCTCCTCCTCGAATTGAAACGACAGCAATGCAATTACACGCGTGTAGTTCCCCATTAGTCAAGCCATGAACGCCGGTGTGAGCGCATTCGTCCACCTCCGGGCTGCCAAAATGTCCGTATGCAGATCACTGCCCTCGCCGGCGGTGTCGGCGGCGCACGCTTCCTGCGTGGGCTGCGTCACCATCTGGCCACACTTCCGGACGGCCCCCACACCCTGACCATCATCGGCAATACCGGCGACGACATCACGCTGTTCGGCCTGCGCGTCTGCCCCGACCTCGACACACTGCTCTACACGTTCGGCGGTGGCGTGCACGAGAAGCAGGGGTGGGGCCGGGCCGAGGAGACGTTCACCGTGCAGAGCGAGCTGTCCGCCTACGGCGTGCAGCCGCAGTGGTTCGGCCTGGGTGACCAGGACTTCGCGACCCACATCGCGCGCAGCAAATGGCTGGGGCAGGGCATGCCGCTCAGCGCCGTGACCGCCCGTCTGGCCGACCGCTGGAAGCTGCCGCAGCAGCACGTGCGGCTGCTGCCCATGACCGACACTCCGGTCGAGACCCACGTCGTGGTCGACGACGACGGCGAGCAGAAGGCGCTGCACTTCCAGGAGTGGTGGGTGCGCCACCAGGCCGCTCTGCCCGCGAA
>CAYPQR010000215.1:0-5582 GCA_964412865.1 uncultured Intrasporangiaceae bacterium | reverse complement strand
GTCTGTCGGCGTCGGTGGTCGGTTCCGTCGCCGACCTGGTGACGATGACGATCGACCACGCACCCGCCGCGCTCGATCCCGTGGCGGATTGCTTCCACGATGCAGACCTGTGGATCCTGTCGTCGGGCAGGGACCGGTTCGACGAATACTGCCGCCAGGTCCGCGAGGAGTTCGCCCATGTGCCGGATGCCGCGTATGCCCGCGGGCGCACCGCCATACTCGCGCCGCTGCTCCACCGCCCGGCGCTGTATCGGACGGCCCGCGCCCGGGACCGGTGGACGGCGTCGGCCCGCGACAATCTGCGCCGCGAGCTGGACCGCCTCGCGGCGTGAGCGCGACGGAGGTCGCCGTCATGCGGCATCCGGGATCGGCGCGCCCTTGCGCAGCACGCGATCGGCAGACAGTGCAAGGACCTGGGGCCGACCGCCCTTCGTGGCCGAGACCAGCAGACTGAGCGCGAAGCTCTCCGCCGCGTGGGTCGTGCTCCGCTTCTCGTGATCGACCTTCGCCTGCGGCGCGGCCACGTCGATGAGCGTGTCGCCCGAGCGCGTCCAGTGGTCGATGTCACAGCGCAGCCGGATCAGCATCAACGGACCGTCGTCGCGCCGCAGCGACACGACATCCGGGCCGGCCGACGGCACGGTCGTCGTGCCCGGCCCGGCGGACGCCGGATAGCACGAATACAGGTCGTCGATGTCGTCCGCGATGTGCTGATGCTTCTGGAACTTCTCGATCTGCGACATGCCGCCGAGGTCTGCGCCGCCGTGCTCGAGCGCGCGGACGACGGCACCGACGACGGCACCAGGGTCCACCGGGTGCCCGGCGCTCGAGGCGGACCGAGCCGTATGCGCTGCGGGTTTCGGCCAGTCCGCCTCATCCATCGAGAAGTCGTCCGCCAGTCGCCAGCTGCCCCGTGCGGATCGGCGCTCCATCACCCACAGCGCGTCATACCGGACGCTGCGCGCCGTGGCGTCGCCTCCCTTCGCCTGATGGAAGACCTCTCGCCCCTCGAGCACGAGCGTCTGCCGGCCGCCCGACTCGACCCGCGCGACGACGGCACGCACCGTGTGGTGCCGCGTCGCCCCCGGCCGCCTGTCGCCCGCGGCACGGAAGATCCAGGTCTGGTAGCGGCCCGACGCCAGCATGCCGTGCGCGGCCACCGACGCCCAGCCCGAGGCGTCGTGCGCCGGTGACACCGCCCGCTTCACCACGGCCGCGAGCCGCTTGTCGAAGGCGTCCATCAATCGCTGGGCACCGCTCACCGTCATGGTGGGCCGCGCGGTCGGCTGCACCTCGGCGCGGGTCGTGCCGCAACCGCCGAGCGCGAACACCGACAGCATCGCCGCGAGCACCGCCGCGGCTCGTATCGTCCACGGTCTCCTGTCGATTCGTCTGTTGATCACATCCGCGATGATGTCAGTGCGTGCCCACGCGGACCGGGAGTTATCCACAGGCGTCCGGGCCGTCGACCTTCACCGTGTTGTCAGCGGACGTCCAGACCGCTCCGCGAAAATAGATGCCGTGAGTCCGTTCTCAGCACACGCCTGGCTGACGTCGTGGACGTTCTCACCCTTCGGCGTCATCCTGTCGGCGGTCCTCGTCATCGCCTATGCGGCGCTACTGGCCGCGGCGCGGCGCGCCGGGACGCGCTGGCCCTGGTGGAAGCCGCTCGCCTATCTGCTGCTCGGCGTCCTCCCGCTGATCTACGTGACCTGCGGACCCATCGGCGTCTGGCGCACGACCTTCTTCTGGATGTTCGGCGCCCAGATGGCCGTCTTGTCGGCGGTCACCCCGACCGGTCTGGCGCTCGGCGACCCGATCGGTCTGCTGACCGCCGCCGCCGGCCCCGACACAGCCGTCCATCGCGCTCTGCACAGCCGCGTGGCGCGGGTGCTGATGTTCCCGTTCGTCGGCTCGGTGCTCAGCATGGCGAGCATCATGGTGATCTTCTTCACCGGATACGCCCAGGCCGCCACCCGAAGCGACGCCATCGACGTGCTGGCCTGCCTGCACGTGCTGGCCGTCGGGATGCTGGTGGTGCTCCCGCTGATCACCGAGGACCTGCTGCCGGCCTGGGCCGGCCCCGGCGTGCGCACCTTCCTGTCAATCATCGACGGACTCCTCGACGCGATCCCCGGCATCCTCGTGATGACCTCCACCACGATCCTGGCGCCCGAGTTCCCCGGCTTCTCCCCGGATGCCGCTCACCTGCGGGACGGCATGTCGATCCTGCTCGATCAGAAATACACGGGCGGCGCGCTCCTCGTGATCGCGGAGGTCATCGGCATTCCGCTGATGGGCGCGATCTTCGTCGACTGGCTGCGTGCCGACGCCGCCGAGGCCGAGGCGGCCGACGCACGCCTCGACGCGGCGGCGGCCACGGCGCCGAGCACCGCCGGTGACGAGACGCCGGACGGTATGCAGCGACCCTGGTGGCTGGACGACCCTCGGCTCGCCGACCGGTTCGGCCACCACCCCGATGGCGACTGACGGAGTCACCTGCGCCGCTGACACCGCCCACACCAGAAGAGGTTTCGCCCCGCGACCACCTTGGTGTGCACGCGGCTTCCGCACACGCGGCAGGGTTCGCCGGACCGCTTGTACACGGCGTACGTCGGGTCGCTGATGGACACGGAGTCACCGGCCGCCGCTCGCGCCTCGATGTCGCACACCTCGTCCTCGTCGGAGACGATCCGTCCGGTGAGCACCCCGACGGCGAGCAGGCGCACCAGGTCGGCCCAGAGGGTGTCGAACGTCGTCCTGCGCAGCTGCCGGCCGGGTCGGAACGGGTCGACGCGGTGGCGGAAGAGCACCTCGCAGCGGTAGAGGTTGCCGACGCCGGCGATCACGCTCTGGTCCATCAGCAGCTCGGCGATGGTGCGCCCGCTGCGGTGAATTCGCGCCCACGCCCGCTCCGGGTCGGCGCGCAGGTCGAGCGGGTCGGGGCCGAGCCGCGCGAGCACCGCGGCGACCTCGTCCGGGGTGCGCACCGCGCACAGGGTGGGGCCCCGCAGATCGGCGACGTCATCGTCGGAGTTGATGCGAAGGCGGACCTGACCGACCGGCGCGGGCAGCGGGCCGTGATAGCGCTCGACCGAGAATTTGCCGATCAGTCCGAGATGCACGTGCAGGATGCGCTCGTGCTCGAATGTCACGAACAGCTGCTTTCCGACCGACTCGGCCCCCTGCATCGTCGTCCCGTCGAGCAGTGCCGCGCCGGCGGCGAATCGGCCCTGCGGACTGCTGACGGCCGGGGCACCACCGGCGAAGGCGCCGTCGAGCGCCATGGCCAGGCGGCGCAATGTGTGACCTTCGGGCATGCGACCCAGTCTGCCGCACAGCACTCGGGCCGCTGACGTCTCCACCTGCTCAGCGGCTGACGGACGGCACGCCGGGTGGAGGCGATATGCCATCGCGCGGACCGCGGCCGAGCCCGGCGACCTCACATTGGACAACCGGGCCGACTCACGGTGTGCTGGACGCACCGAAATCCGTGGCAGCGCAAGAGAGGAATCTGATGGTCCAGATCGCACGTTTTCCCCGGCACATCCTGGGGCACTTCCCCACCCCGCTGGAACGGATGGAGAACCTCGAACGGCGACTCCGCCAGACATACGCCCAGGTGCCCAGGCTGTGGATCAAACGTGACGACTGCACGGGCCTGGCCACCGGCGGCAACAAGACCAGGAAGCTGGAATTCCTCGTCGCGGATGCCGAAGCCCAGGGCGCGGACACGCTGATCACGCAGGGCGCGGTGCAGTCCAACCACGCCAGGCAGACCGCCGCCGCGGCTGCGGTCGTGGGTATGGGCTGCGAACTGCTCCTGGAGCAGCGTCAGCAGCGAGACGTCGACTACGACGAGTCCGGCAACGTCCTGCTGGAGAAGCTGCTGGGTGCCCGGATCAAGGGCCGGCTTCCGGCCGGGACGGACATGCAGGCGGCCATGGAGGAACTCGCGGATGACCTGCGTGCGGCCGGCCGCCGCCCATACGTCATCCCCGGCGGCGGCTCCAATCCGATCGGCGCGCTCGGTTACGCCCAGTGCGCAGCCGAACTGGAGACAGCGCCGATTCCGGTCGACTGGGTGGTTCACACCACCGGCAGCTGCGGCACGCAGGCCGGCCTGGTGGCGGGGTTCCAGGCATTCCACAGCGAGGCGAAGGTGCTCGGAATAAGCAACCGCCGCAAGCAGGATCAGCAAGTGCCGGCCGTTCGGGCCCTGACCGAGCGGACCGCCTCCCTGCTCGGCACCGGCGACACGATCAGTCCGGGCTGCATTCGTGTCGATGACCGGTTCATCGGTGGCGGGTATGGCGAGCCCACCGACGAGATGATCTCCGCCATCCGTCTACTCGCACGAACGGAGGGGATCCTGCTCGACCCCGTCTACACGGGCAAGGGATTCGCCGGCCTGCTCGGAAACATTGCCGACGGGACGTTCGACGCCCAGGAGAACGTGGTCTTCGTCCACACCGGTGGCACGGCGGGGCTCTTCGGATACCGGTCCGTGTTCGACCAGGACTGAACGAAACGGGGCGGGGCCGAGTTTCCTTCGGCACAGGTGACGCCTCCCGGGCGTGAAAGAGACCACCCCTAGCCGGTCGAGTAGCGAGCACCCCGGCGCGAGCGTATCGACCAGCCCGCCGGTGGCTTCTCGACCGGCCGGGTGGAGACGGCGAAGGCCCGGCGCGCCGCAGCACGCCGGGCCCCACCCGAGAACGATCCGTCAGTCGTCGACGCCGGCCTTCTCGGCCTCGCCCGACTCCTGCTCGTCCTTCGCCTTGTCATGACCGGCGCCGCGGCCACCACGGCGACGGCGGCGGCTGCGTGAGCGGTGCTCGCCGCCCTCGTGCTCGCCCTCGTGCGACGACTCCTCGACGTCGTGCGACTCCTCGGCGGAGCCCTCCGAGCTCTCCTCGGTGTCGGCCTCGTCCTGGACGACGGCGAGCGACAGCTTGCCGCGCGGGTCGATCTCCTTGAGCTCGACCTGCACCTTCTGGCCGACCTTGAGGACGTCCTCGACGGCGTCGATGCGCTTGCCGCCGACCAGCTTGCGGATCTCGGAGATGTGCAGCAGGCCGTCCTTGCCGGGCAGCAGCGACACGAACGCACCGAAGGTCACCGTCTTGACGACGGTGCCGAGGAAGCGCTCGCCGACCTCCGGCATCTGCGGGTTGGCGATGCCGTTGATCGCGGCGCGGGCGGCCTCCGCCGACGGGCCGTCGGTCGCGCCGATGTAGACGGTGCCGTCGTCCTCGATCGAGATGTCGGCGCCGGTGTCCTCCTGGATCTGGTTGATCATCTTGCCCTTCGGGCCGATGACCTCGCCGATCTTGTCGACCGGCACCTTCACCGAGATGACGCGCGGTGCATACGGGCTCATCTCGTCGGGCGCGTCGATGGCCTCGTGCATCACGTCGAGGATGTGCAGTCGGGCCTCACGCGCCTGCGTCAGCGCGCTCGCGAGCACGTCGGCCGGAATGCCGGCCAGCTTGGTGTCGAGCTGGATGGCGGTGACGAAGTCCTTCGTGCCGGCGACCTTGAAGTCCATGTCGCCGAAGGCGTCCTCGGCACCGAGGATG
>CAYPQR010000214.1:0-5591 GCA_964412865.1 uncultured Intrasporangiaceae bacterium | reverse complement strand
CATTGCTGCCCCGGTCGGCCCCCGCCGAGAGGGTCGCCACGATCTGTGGACAACCCGCATGCCGGCGAAGGCGCGGTGGATATCGCGCAATAGCGTGACAAACCGTCAACACTCGCGGGGCTGCCCGGGAGTGTTGACGCTCCGTCACGCTATAGCGTTATTCGTCGGCGCGCAGTATGACGTGCAGCGTGCGCGGGCCGTGCACGCCCTCGACCCGGCTGAGTTCGATGTCGCTGGTCGCGCTCGGCCCGGCGATCCACGTCAGCGCCCGATGGGCGTCGATCGAAGGTCGCAGCGTGCGCACCGCGGCCGGTACGTCGGGCACGACCTGGCTCTCCCGCACGACGCATACGTGCACGTCGGGCACCAGGGTCAGCGCCCGCCGCCCCTGATCGCCCGAGTGGTCGAGCACGATCGTGCCGGTGTCGGCGATCCCGACCGCCGCACCGGTGACGACCGCGTCGAGCCGATCGAGGTCGGCAGTGCCGAAGTCGTCGGCGTCGACCACCTCGGCCGTGACATCGCGCATCCAGCCGTCCTCCAGCGCGGACGGAATGCCGACCCGCCGCGCGCCGGCATCCTCGAGGGCCCCGGCGATGCGGGCGGACACCTCACCGGCCGCGCACCGCTCGACGACCGCCTTGTAGTCCTCCGTCATGGTCACGAACGTCGCGAGCACCTCCGCGCGCTCACGCTGCGCCATGCCGGCCTCGCGCACGATCGGCTCCGGAGCGCCGGACACCGTGTGCGCGGTGCGGATCCGCTGCAGGATCTCCTCGCGCGCCGACACCATCATGTCCCCTTCCCGTCGTGCGTGCGAGCCCACCACTGCCGGAACGTCTCTCGCGGTGGCGCGGGCGCGTCCCGGGCGTCGGACCACGCCGAAGCGGGCCAGGGCAGGCGCCCGATGCTCGGTCGGTCACCCATCAGCCGGGCCGAGGCGGTCACGCCCTGCTGCGCCGCAGCCAGTCGCTTGTGGTCGCCGAACACCCACGACGCCGCCTTCATCGCGGCTGCCTCCGCCGACGGTATGCCGCCGCGCGAATCGTCGACGACCTTGGTGCGCAGGGCGACCAGCAGGCTCGGGATGTCGATGCGCACCGGGCACACCTCGAAACACGCCCCGCACAGGCTGGACGCGAACGGCAGCGACTTGTCGATCGGGCTGGCGGTTCCCCGCAGTTGCGGCGTGAGCACGGCGCCGATCGGCCCGGGATACACCGAGCCGTAGGCGTGGCCCCCCGCGCGTTCATACACCGGGCACACATTGAGACAGGCCGAGCACCGTATGCAGCGCAGCGCCTGACGTCCCATGTCGTCGGCCAGCACGTGGGTGCGGCCGTTGTCGAGCAGGATGACGTGCACGTCCTGCGGCCCGTCGCCCGGGGTGACTCCGGTCCAGGTGGAGGTGTAGGGGTTCATCCGCTCGCCGGTGCTCGACCGGGGCAGCAGTTGCATGAAGGTGCCGAGGTCGTCCCAGCTCGGTAGGACCTTCTCGATCCCGACCACCGAGATCAGGGTTTCGGGCAGTGTCAGGCACATTCGCCCGTTGCCCTCCGACTCGAGCACGACCAGCGTGCCGGTGTCGGCGATCGCGAAGTTGGCACCCGAGATCGCGACCTTCGCCCGCAGGAACTTCTCCCGGAGATGCTTGCGAGCGGCCTCGGCGAGATCCGCCGGCTGGTCGGTCAGCCCGTCGGGCGCCGCCCGCCCGACCTGGCCCATCTCCTTGCGGAAGATGTCTCGAATCTCGCTGCGGTTGCGATGGATCGCTGGCACCAGGATGTGCGACGGCCGATCATGCCCGAGCTGCACGATCAGTTCGGCCAGGTCCGTCTCCCACGCGGCGATGCCCTCCGCCTCGAGCGCCTCGTTGAGTTCGATCTCCTGCGTCGCCATCGACTTGACCTTGACGACCTCGCGCGAGCCGGTGCGCTGCACCAGGTCGACGGCGATCCGGCACGCCTCGTCGGCATCCCGCGCCCAGTGCACGGTCGCGCCGGCACGGGTGAGATTGTCCTCGAGTTGCACCAGGTAGTCGGCCAGATGGTCCAGCGCCTGGTCCTTCGTGGCGGCTCCGTCGACCCGCAGCGCCTCCCAGTCCGACACCTCGTGCACGACCTCGGCACGCTTCGCCCGGATCGTATGCGTCGCGTGCTGCAGATTGTGGCGCTGCACCGTGTTGTCGAGCGCCTCGCGCGCCATCGTCGGGAACTTCGGCATGCCGACGAAGGTGGGTGTCGTCGCGGCGGTGGGAAGGCCGCCCGGCCCAGAGCCGTGCGTGTGGCGTGGCGTCATAGTGGATCCTCCTGCGTCGAGGCGAGCACCTCCGCGAGGTGCACCGTGCGGATGCCGGCGCGCTGGCGCTCGAGGACCCCGCCGATGTGGGTGAGGCAGGAATTGTCGCCGGCCACGACGACCTCGGCCTCGACCTCGCGGATGTGGCGCGCCTTGTCGGAGCCCATGGCGACCGACACGTCGGCATTCTTCATCGCGAAGGTGCCGCCGAATCCGCAGCATTCGTCGGCCTGGGGCAGTGGCACCAGATCGATGCCCTTGACGGCCCGGAGCAGCCGGAGGGGGCGGTCTCCGACGTGCAGCATCCGCAGTGAATGGCAGGTGGGGTGATAGGTCACCCGGTGCGGGAAATACGCGCCGACGTCGGTGACCCCGAGCACGTCCACGAGGTATTCGGACAGTTCGTGCACCCGGGGCACCATCGAGTCCACCTCGCGTACGAGTCCCGCGTCGCCGGTGCGTTCGGCGAGCATTCGGTGCTGCTCCCTCACCGAGCCGACGCACGACGCGGACGGGGCGACGACGTGCTCGTACGAGCCGAACACCTCGACGAACGATCTCACCAGCGGTGTCGCCTCGTCGGCATACCCGGTGTTGGTGAACATCTGCCCGCAGCAGGTCTGGGCCTGCGGGAAGTCCACCTGGACGCCGAGCCGCTCCAGCAGCGTCGTCGTCGCGATCGGCGTGCCCGGAAACATCGTGTCGTTGAAGCAGGTCGCAAAGAGGGCGACCTTCGGTGTGTCGGTCATGGCAACATCCAGGACAGCACGGTCGACTGCAGTCCGACAAGGAGGCACGTCACGGCGAGCAGGCCGAGCGACCACCCGATGACCTTGCGGAAGATCTCGGACTCCTTGCCGATGAGACCGACGGCCGTGGCCGCGATGGTGAGGTTCTGCGGGCTGATCATCTTGCCGACGACCCCGCCGGAGGAGTTGGCGGCCACGAGCAGCTTCGGATCGATGCCGGCCCCGTCCGCGGCCGTCTGCTGCAGCGTGGCGAAGAGCGCGTTGGCGCTGGTGTCCGAACCGGTCACCGCCGTGCCGAGCCAGCCGAGGACGGGGGAGAGGAAGGCGAACGCCGCGCCGGTCCCCGCGATCCAGGTGCCGATCGTGATCGTCTGCCCGGAGAGGTTCATGACGTATGCCAGCGCGAGCACGGACGCCACGGTCAGTGCCGCATAGCGCAGCTTGACTGCGGTCTCGGTGAATTCGCCAATCCACTGTGCAGGGGTGACCTTGTAGATGACGGCGACGAGCACGGAGCAGATCAGCAGCAGCGAGCCGGGGGAGGACAACCAGGCGAAGGAGTACACCGTCGAGGTGCTGACGTCGCCGGCGGTGGTGAGGATGTTGCCGTCGAGCCCGGGCCAGCGCACTGTGACGTCGGTGGAGGCGAGGAAGTCCTTGATCGGGTCGATCAGTTTGGATGCCGCGAACACCACGATGACCAGCAGGTATGGCAGCAGTGCCATGGCGATCCGTCCGGGCGTGAGCCCGTGCGAGCGCTCGTTCATCTCGTCATACGAGGTCGCCGCGACGTCGTCGACCTGCGACAGGTCCGGTCCGGCCGATCCGCCGCCGACCGTGGCGAGCTCGCGCTCGCGGATCTGGCCGAGCCTCGCCCGGGCGGCCTCGCCGCCTTCGGGCTTCCAGAACCGCAGCATGACGACCGCCGCGCCGAGCGCGACCAGGGAGGCGATGACATCCGTCAGTTCGACGGAGATGAAGGTCGCCGACAGCCACTGGGTGACGGCGAACGTCGCTCCGACGACCAGGGCGATGGGCCAGGTCTGCCGCACGCCGCGGCGTCCGTCGACCAGCAGCACCAGCAGCAGCGGCACGATCAGGGCGAGCACGGGGGTCTGGTGGCCGACGTAGGCGCCGATCTCGTTGTAGTCGATGTGGGTCAGGTTGCCGGCGGTGATGATCGGGATGCCGATGGCTCCGAACGCGACCGGCGCCGTGTTGGCCAGCAGCGCCACGGATGCGGCGCGCAGTGGTGAGAAGCCGATGGCCATCAGCATGACGCCGGTGATCGCGACCGGCGCGCCGAAGCCTGCCAGCGCCTCGAGCAGCGCGCCGAAGCAGAAGGCCACGATGATGGCCTGCACTCGCGGGTCGTCGGAGACCAGATGGAAGGCCGCCCGCAAATCCTCGAATCGTCCGCTCACGACGGTGATCTGATAGAGCACGATTGCGCTGAAGACGATCCACATGATGGGCATCAGGCCGTATACGGCGCCCTGGGTCGCCGAGAGGAAGGCCAGGTCCACCGGCATCTTGAACCCGGCGACGGCGATGATGATCGCGATGGCCACGGCGGTCAGGCCCGACCAGTGCGCCTTCCAGCGCAGCAGGCCGAGGGTGATGAAGACGGACAGGAGCGGTATGGCGGCCACGACGGCGGAGAGCCAGAGGCTGTCGCCGATCGGGGCGAGGTCGGGCTGGAAGTCGGTCTGCACGATGCGGCTCCGGAAGTGGTGAAGTGGACGGGAGTCAAAGAGTCACCGAATGGTCTTACCATTCGTGTGATGTGCACCATAGCAGGTGAGGGCACCGGGTGTGTCAAGTCCCGGAAGGAGCGATCGGCCGGTGTCAGATCCGCATGGCCGACGGCAGGATGAAGTAGTAGAAGCAGCCGATGGCCACCAGATACGCCAGCATGACCAGCGTCCAACCCATGTTGTAGCGGACGACCTGGCCCTCGCTGCGCACGAACTTCGTCGTGGCGACGCCGACACTCGCGGTCTGCGGGGCGACGGGCTTACCGACCTCTGCGCCAATGGAATTCAGCGACGGGAAGAGCAGGACCGGGGCGCCGAGCAGCTTGCCGACGGTGAACTGGAAGTGGCCGAAGACGGCGTTGGACGAGGTGTTGCTGCCGGAGAGCGCGACGGCGATCCAGCCGAGCACCGGCGACAGGATGATGAACACCGTGCCGACCTTCGAGAAGCCGTTGGCCATGGAGTTGGCCATGCCGCTGGAGTTGAAGACGTAGGCCAGTCCGAAGATGAACGGCCCGACCAGCAGCGCTCCCCACATCTGGTGGAAGGTCTCCTTGAACACCCATCCCAGCTGGTGGCCCTTGGGGCGCAGGTAGCCCAGGATCAGCAGCCACGACACCAGGATCGCGGTGCCCGCGACGGCGGGGGCGAACTTCCATGCGGCCGTGCCGACATCGCCCGACAGCGACCCGACGAAGCTGACCTCCGGCTCGAACGGCACATACTTGGGCAGGGGTGACCAGGGTCCCGTCCAGGCGATGACGACGACCACGAGGATGCCGAACGG
>CAYPQR010000213.1:0-5636 GCA_964412865.1 uncultured Intrasporangiaceae bacterium | reverse complement strand
CCAAGTTCGGCTCGATCGAGCGCTTCATCGGTGTCCTCGTCGAGCACTACGCAGGTGCGTTCCCGCCCTGGCTGTCGCCGGTGCAGGTGCTCGGCGTGCCGGTCGCGGAAGAATACGCCGACTATCTGTGGGATGCGCTGACTGCACTGAAGGACAAGGGAATCCGAGTCGAACTCGACGAGAGCGCGGACCGCTTCCCGAAGAAGATCCGCAATGCGAGCAAGTCGAAGGTGCCGTTCGTGCTGATCGCGGGAGAGGACGATCGGGCCGCCGGCGCCGTGTCGTTCCGCTACCGTGACGGCTCGCAGAAGAACGGCGTGCCGCTGGCCGACGCGATCGACGAGATCGTCGGTGCGGTCGAGGAACGCCGCCAGGTGTGACGATCGTTTGACCTGGTGCGGCCCCGGGTCTCGATCGGTCCCGGGGCTGCACCATGTCGGTGCACATGCGGGCACGGGTGTGTTTCACTGCTGTCGTGGACGACATCCGCATCCGCAGGGCCGACCGCGACGACGCGTTCATCGTCGCGGCGCTCGTGCTGCAGATGGATCGCGGAGCAGGGGAGCGGCCACGGGAGGGATTCGTCAACGAGTATGCGGACGCGTGGCTTTCGGACTTCGACCATCGGCCGACGTGGCTTGCGTGCCTGCAGGACGGCACCGCCGTCGGCCTCGTGCAGGCCGGCCTGGTGCGCAAGCTGCCCTCGCTGCGCCGGCCGACGACGGCCTGGATGCACGTGTCGCTGGTGTATGTGCGGCCGAGCGAGCGTGGTCACGGCCTGGCCGAGCGGATGCTGCAGCGAATGATCTCGTGGGGCAGCGTCCACGGCGTCGAGCGTTACCAGTTGAATGCGGTGCCCGAGGCGCGCAGCCTCTATGAACGCCTCGGGTTCCGTGCACCATCAGGGCGACTCATGGAGCTTCGTGTCTCCGCCGCCGACCGCATCACACCGTTCGGCCGGTGAACCGCCCGCCCGTCATACCTTTTCGATGACGAGCAGCGGGATCCTGCGGTCCGTCTTGGTCTGGTATTCCGCGTAGGGCGGGTATGCCTCGACGGCCCGCTTCCACCAGATGTCCCGCTCCTCGCCGTCGATCTCGCGTGCGACGGCATCGAAATGCTCCGTGCCGTCCTGCACCTCGACGTGCGGGTTGGCCTTGATGTTGTGATACCACGCCGGATGTTTCGGGGCGCCGCCCTTGGAGGCGACCGCCGCATAGACACCGTCGTGCTCGACCCGCATCAGGGGGACCCGCCGCAGCAGGCCGGATTTGGCTCCGCGGATCGTGTAGACGACCACCGACATCCCCTGGATGTCGACCGAGCGCGTCGTGCCGGTCTCGTCGATCTTCTCCAGCTGAGACTTGACCCAGCCGGTCTTTTCCTCTGCGTATTCACCGTCCAATGCCATGAATCCATCGTGGCACCGGTGTGTGACGGGCCGAGGACCGCCTCCACGTCCCTGGCGGCGGAGCGCCGACGGACGGCCCGTGCGGGTGACTATGGGGTGACTTAGGATCGGGGGCCATGGGTGTTGAGCAGACGGAGGCCGAGCAAGACTTCGCGCGTGTGCCGGACGGCTTCCAGCGCCTGTGGACCCCTCATCGCATGGTCTACATCCAGGGCGACAAGCCCGAACAGGACGACAACGGAGCCTGCCCTTTCTGCCGCGCACCGAAGGTGAGCGACGAGGACGGTCTGATGGTCCACCGCGGACGCACCTGCTTCGTGGTGATGAATCTCTTCCCGTACAACCCGGGCCACATGCTGGTGTGTCCCTACCGTCACGTCCCGGCATACCTCGATCTGACCGACGAGGAGACGCAGGAGTTCACCCTGCTCACCAAGCAGGCGCTGCGGGTCCTGGCCGACGTGTCGCAACCGGCCGGGTTCAATCTCGGTATGAACCAGGGAGAGGTCGCGGGCGCCGGGGTGGCGGCGCACCTGCACCAGCACATCGTGCCGAGGTGGAGCGGCGACTCCAACTTCCTGCCCGTGGTCGCCCAGACGAAGGCGCTGCCCGAACTGCTGGAGGATGCGCGTTCGCGGCTCGCCGCCCACTGGCCTACGGGTACGGGCCAGTAGTCTGTCGCCACCATGCTCAACCGATTCGCACGAGCCCTGTTCACCAAGATCTTCACCCCTGTGGCGAAGATCCTGCTCCGGATGGGCATCAGCCCTGACATCGTCACCATCGTGGGCACCGTCGGCCTGTGCGTCGCCGCGCTCGCCTTCTATCCACGAGGGCACTTCCTCATCGGGACGATCGTGATCACCTGTTTCGTCTTCTCCGACACGGTCGACGGCATCATGGCGCGGATGTCGGGCCGGTCGAGCAAGTGGGGCGCCTATCTCGACTCGACGCTGGACCGGTTGGGGGACGGCGCCGTGTTCGCGGGCCTGGCCATGTATTACGCCGGTTGGGGCAACGACAACCTCATGGCCGCCCTCGCGCTGGCCTGCCTGGTGCTCGGCAGCGTCGTCTCCTATGCAAAGGCACGTGCCGAGGGCCTGGGGATGACGGCGGATGTCGGCATCGCCGGGCGGGCCGACCGGCTCGTCGCGACGCTGGTCATCACCGGATTCGTCGGTCTGGGTCTGCCGGACGTGGTGCTGGGCGTCGAGCTGGCGCTGCTGGCCGTGTTCAGCTTCATCACGATCGCCCAGCGGATGCTTGCCGTGCGCAAGCAGGCCCTGGCCGCCGCCGAGTGATGCCGCCGCGATGACTCCCACGGAACGCCTGACCGTCGCCGGATACAAGGCGGGCTGGTCGCTGGTGAAGCACATGCCCGAGCGCGCCGCCTACACGGTGTTCGACCGGATCGCCGATCGCGTGTGGCGTCGTGGCGGCCCGTCGGTGCAGAAGATGCGCGCGAACTATGCCGTCGTGCGACCCGAGCTCGGTGCCGCCGAGCTGGACGCCCTCGTGCGAGAGGGGGTGCGCTCCTACATGCGCTACTTCTGCGACGCGTTCCGGCTGCCGGTCATCCCACCCGACGAGCTCACCGACCGGCTGCGGATCATCGACGAGAAGCCCGCGCACGACCTGGTGTCCGCGGGCGAGCCGGTGGTGATGTTCCTCGGTCACATGGGCAACTGGGACCTCGCCGGTGCCTGGTCGACAACTCGGTGGGCGCCGATCACCACCGTCGCGGAGCGGCTCAAGCCCGAGCAACTCTTCCGGGAGTTCGTCGAGTTCCGCGAGTCGTTGGGCATGCGCATCCTGCCCCTGACCGGCCGCACGAATCCGTATCCGGTGCTGCGGGAAGCGCTCGAGGCCGGAGGATTCGTGGCGCTGCTGGCCGACCGCGATCTGACGAAGCGAGGCGTGCCGGTGCGCTTCTGCGGCCGGACGGCGCGAATGGCCGGCGGTCCGGCCCGTCTCGCTATCGAGACCGGGGCGGCACTGTTCCCGCTGGCGATCACCTATGAACCCGTCGACGGCAAGCCCTGGCACCGCGTCGTGGCTCACTTCGGTCCGCGCGTGCATGTGCCCGCGGAGGGAAGCAACGCGGAGCGGACCCGCGTGATGACACAGGAGTGCGCCGACTTCCTCGAGAGCAGGATCCGCGAGCATACGCAGGATTGGCACATGATGCAGCGGATCTTCATCGGGGACGCCGATCATGAGGCCGTGGACGTTTCCGCAGGGGGCTCGTGACCGATGAGGGTCGGACTGGTCAGCCCCTATTCGTTCGACGTGCCCGGGGGAGTGCAGCTGCACGTGCGCGACCTCGCCGAATACCTGATCGGGCGGGGGCACCACGTCAGCGTGCTGGCGCCGGCCGACGACGACACACCCCTGCCGCCCTATGTCGTCGGGGCGGGACGTGCCGTTCCGGTGCCCTACAACGGCTCGGTCGCCCGCCTGCTGTTCGGCCCGGTCACGGCCGCTCGCGTCGGGCGGTGGGTCGAGCGCGGCACGTTCGATGTGGTCCACGTGCACGAGCCGCTCAGCCCGAGCCTGTCCATGCTGGCCATGTGGGCGTGTGAGGGGCCGCTGGTCGCGACGTTTCACAGCTCATACGTGCGCTCCCGGGTGCTGTATGCCGCCCGACCGCTGCTGCAGTCGGGGCTGGAGAAGATCTCCGGCCGGATCGCGGTCTCGGAGGAGGCCAGATCGACGGTGCGCACCCATCTGGGCAAGGACGCCGTCGTCATCCCCAACGGCGTCTACGTCGATCGCTTCGCGTCGGCGGACCCTGAGCCGGGCTGGCAGGGCACCGAGGCCCGTCCGACGCTGGCCTTTCTGGGCCGGGTCGAGGAACCGCGCAAGGGGCTGCCGGTGCTGCTGGAGGCGATGCCCGCGATGTTGCGCCGCCATCCCGGTCTGCGGCTGCTGGTCGCCGGCCCGGGAGACGCGCGAGAGGCTCTCGCCGGGGCAGCGCCCGAGGTCGCCGGCGCGTGTGAGGTGCTCGGCGCGGTCAGCGACGCCGACAAGGCCCGGTTGTTGAGATCGGCCGATGCCTACATCGCCCCCAACACCGGGGGTGAAAGCTTCGGCATCATCCTGATCGAGGCAATGAGCGCGGGCGCCCCGGTGCTGGCCAGCGACATCGTGGCCTTCCGCGCGGTCCTGGACGATGGGCGGGCGGGGGAGCTGTTCCGCAACGGCGACGCACAGGCGCTGGCCCAGGCGGCGCTGGCGCTGCTGGCCGACCGGCGCCGCCGGGAGGAACTGTCGAAGGTCGGTCCCTCGCGAGCCCGCGAGTTCGACTGGTCGCGGGTCGCCGACAGCATCGAAGATGTCTACGAGACGGTCATCGCGGCCCAGCTGCCCGAATACACACCGGTGCCTGAGCCGCGCCGGTTGCGGCGACGAAGAGGTGGACGCTGATGCAGATCTGGGGTTGGGTCGCGGCCGTCATCGCGCTGATTGCGCTGGTCGCCTGGTACCTGTCGTATACCGCGGCGCGACTGGATCGCCTGCACGCGAGAGTGGAGGGGAGTCTGGCATCGCTCGACGCGCAGATCGTGCGCCGCGCGGAGATGAGCCTGGAACTGGCCAATTCCGCGCTGCTGGACCCCGCCAGCTCGCTCCTGCTCGCCGAGGCCGCCGCCGCATCGCTGGAGGCCTCCGAGTCGGCCGCGGTGCATTCGGAGGTGCAGGAGCAGGGGCTCGCTCATCCGCGGTCCCAGGTGGAGTCCGAGCTCACCCATGCCCTGCGGGCCACGCTGACGCGTGACGCGGTGGAGACGATCACGGTCGGGCGCGAGGAGTCCCGGGCCGATCTCGAGCGGTTGCGCGAGGCGGGTCAGCGCGTCCAGCTCGCCCGCAGATTCCACAATGACGCGGTCAACGATGTGCGGCGCGTGCGGGCCCAGCCGACGGTCCGGCTGTTCCGGCTCGCCGGGCGCACGTCACTGCCCGATCTCGTGCAGTTCGACGACGATCTGCCCGACGGCCTCTGACCGGCTCCCGCGCTGTCTCCAACGTGACGTGTCCGCTTCCGGTCACGACACCGGTGATGGCATCTTCCTGTCGAATGGCTGCTCTATTCTGAACGGGAGATCCCCAACGCGAAGGAGCACACCCGTGACCGGTGAAGCACAGGAGGTCGGCACCGCCCGCGTCAAGCGAGGTATGGCCGAGATGCTCAAGGGCGGCGTCATCATGGACGTCGTCACCCCCGACC
>CAYPQR010000212.1:0-5674 GCA_964412865.1 uncultured Intrasporangiaceae bacterium | reverse complement strand
CGATTCATCGTGCTTGGGCAACTCGCGCGCAATGCCGTCTCCCAGGCCATCCAGCCTCCGCTTGCCGAGGCGCTCGCTCGGAATGACCGGGAGGAGGCGAATCAACTCTTTCAGGTTTCGACAGCCTGGCTGATCCTGGTCGCCTGGCCGATCTACCTGGTGCTTGCGTCCACTGGAGGACCGCTACTTCGCGTGTTCGGCCAGAGCTACTCGGAGGGGTTTGAGATCTTACTCGTCCTGTCGATTGGCATGCTGATCGCCATCGCGTGCGGCGACGTCGATATCGTCCTCATCATGGCGGGTCGACCGTCCTGGAGCATGTGGAACGTTTTCCTAGCGTTCGGTTCCAATATCGCCATAGATATCTTGTTGATACCCGAACACGGAGCACTCGGCGCAGCCATTGGCTGGTCGACGGCCATGGCAATAAAGAACCTGACGGCACTCGTCCAAGTCGGCTGCGTCATGCGGTTGCACCCCGTGGGCGCGGCCTCTCTTGCCGCCGCTGGGTGTGCTCTGGTCGCCTTCCTGGCGGTGCCAATTGGGCTCGCATGGCTGCCGATGGGCGACATGGCACGCCTAGCCCTGGATATAGCCACCGGATCGGCCATTTTCTGCTCATCAGTATGGTGGCTACGCGACACCCTCCACCTGCCCGATATCTTCCACCTCACTCCCGGGAATTCACCGGTACGGAAGGCCGTCCCGGGACGCTCGTAACCGCCAAACCATCACTACGGCGAGGCACCTACGTGGCGGAGACGACCATGCTCACTTCAACACCGGGCCCCTACCAACTGGCTAGCATCTGTGCATGGAGCATAGGCACATCTTCATAGGCGGCATTCACCGTAGCGGCACGACGCCATTGGCCCGAACCTTGGGTGCTCATCCTCAGATATCTGGGCTGGCCGGAACCGGAGCACCAGAGGATGAGGGCCAGCACATACAAGATGTTTACCCGAAGATTCGCGCATATGGAGGCATGAGCAGGTTTGCATTCGCCTCTGACGCAAACTTGACTGAGTCATCGCCACTCGCCAACGCCGATAGTCGATCAAGGCTACTTCGAGCTTGGTCGCCCTATTGGGACATGACTTCACCCTTTCTTCTTGAGAAGTCACCCTCTAACCTCATCACGACACGGTTCTTGCAGGCCGTCTTCCCCAACTCGTGGTTCATCGTCGTTGTCCGACATCCAGTGATAGCGTCACTGGCGGTCCAGAAGTGGAACCCTCGGTTCGTCGCAAAGAACGGGCGAAGACACACGAGTCTCGCGCAGACAGTGCGCCACTGGGATTTAGCGCACTCGATCCTCCGATCCGATGCGCATCACATACGTCACTTGCACATCCTCAGGTACGAGGACCTGGTCGCCGATCCTGACGCGGCGCTGAACAGGATCCGCGTCTTCCTCGGTTTGGATCACCCGATCGACAGCTCGTTGATTTCGCAAGGACACGACGAGAAATACATTCGTGCCTGGCGTGAGATGGAGCACGGAAGCCTCTTCGCGCGACGCCAGCGTACAGCAGTTATCCGTATGCGCCTGCCCGAAGCCACCGCGTTCGGCTACGACGTCAACAGCCTGAAGATCTGATCATCGGGGTCCACGGCCGAATAGATCAACCGGCGAGCGTGCGGTGCCAGACCTCGAGAGAGGCGAGAGTCCAGATCCGTATCGACTCATCACGAATCCCACGATCGTGGCGCTGGAACAGTTCTCGTACCACAACGGGGTTCATGTAGGTCTGCGTAACCGACTCGCTCGAGGTCACCAAGTCCCAGGCATAGTCCCGCAGCCCGCCGCGGAACCACTCATTCAAGGGAACTTTGAAGCCTGATTTCCGCCGATGGACGATCTCCGTCGGGAGATATCGCTCCCCGAGCTTCTTGACCAGCCACTTGCCGCGACCACGGTGAACCAGCAGGCTATTGGGCAAACCCATGGAGAAGTCGACGATCTCGGAGTCGAGAAACGGTGGCCGGAGCTCGACGGATGCCGCCATTGTCATCCGGTCACCACGCTCCAACAAGTTGTCCGGAAGCCACTGCCCGAGATCTCGGTTCATCATCGACCGCAACGCGCTACCACCTTCGCTGCGCCGCACCAATGGCGCTGAGTACCCGAGGAGCTCATCTCGCTCCGCCCCAGTAAAGGGAGCGAACCAACCGTCCAGGCGCTCCTCCATCGTGCTCTCAGAAAGAGCTCGGAGCGCTACCCCGAGGCGACGCCCGGACACCGGCAAGAGACCCTCGGTCTTGGAAAGGACTGGCCTCCGCAATGCCGTGGGGACGACTCCGGCCGCGCGGGTGATCGCTGCCATCCGGTGCTTTGGGTAGCCGGCGAACAACTCATCACTGCCCTCTCCCGAAAGGACCACCCTCACATCTTCGCGTGCTCGCTTTGCAAGCTGGTACACGGCGATGTCCGCAGGCTCAGAAAGCGGTGCCCCACGGTGCTTTGATAGCGATGGCCACGCCTCCATGAAGTCGTCGGGTTGCACCTCAACTACGTGATGGCGCGTCCCGCAATGCCTACTGACGAGGTCCGCGTAGCTGGTCTCATCGGTTCGCACATCCCCGAACCCTGCGCAATAGGTATGCAACTCACGCCCGCTGAGCTGTGCGGCCCTCGCGACTATCAAGCTCGAATCGATGCCCCCCGACAGGTATGCACCGACGGGCACGTCCGCCGTCAGGGATCGCTCGACCGAGGCGGTGAGTTTGCGGTCGAGCTCGTTGACTGCAGCAGTAGGCGACAGGTCAACGGGCGCCCTTCTTGCTGACGGCTTCCAATAGCATGTTTCTTCCACCGCGCCTGACGAACTGACGCGAACATAGTGTCCTGGGCGGATCTTGTGCACGCTATCGATCAGCGTGTCCGGTGCCGGCACGGAACGAGCCCCAAGGTACGCCGCAAGGGCATCTGGCGAAAGGCGTGGGGCGGCATCCAACCCACGCACCAAAGAAGATAACTCCGACGAGAAGGCCATATGCTCGCCATCGGACCACCAATAGAGCGGCAGGATGCCCATCCGATCTCGCACAAGTGTCATGCTTCGATCGACCGTGTCGTAGAGGCAGTAGGCGAACTGGCCCTGCAGCCTTTCGACGGCGCGGTCACCGAACTCCGCATGCGCGGCCAGTATGGTTTCGGTGTCACCCGACGTGACGTAGGGATATGCGATCTTGCCTCTCAGTTCCTTGTAGTTGAGGATCTCGCCGTTGAATACGAGCACCTTCCGGCCGTCCGCCGACACCATTGGCTGACGGGACTTCTCGACATCAATGATCGATAGACGACGCTGCGCAACGGCGACGCCACCATCTGTCCACTCCCCCGCATCGTCGGGTCCACGGTGCACTAGCTGGCTCGACATGCGATGCACCGCTGCCTGAGCGGACTCTGACAACCTGCCCTTAAAGCTCATCACCCCGCAGATCCCACACACGGCTATGAGCACCTCCCTTCTAGACGTCATTCACCGCCGGAAGACTCAACACCTCACGGGTCAGCCCATCTCCAACCGAAATGGGTCTGGGCTATCGGCAAGGCATGCCGACATACGGCTTGCCGCGACCAGATCATCGCACGTCACGCTGTCGGCCTCCCTGCCAACAGCCAGGTGCCGTTCACTCAGTTCACGCGCTATGTATTGCTGGTGGTCATCAGTATGCTCACCAAATGCCTGCCGGCGTGGCAGAAGTATCGGACAACGGCCGTGCTCGAGTGTCATCAGCGCGGAACCGACGCCCGCATGGCAAATCACCAAATCTGCCTCGCCGACGGCGGCCGAGAGATCTGCCGCCGGCACCGTCGCATGTGAAGTGACTTGCAATCCCGTCATGTCGGTCGCGCCTGTCTGCCACAGTATGGTCGCGTCGTCTGCGCAGACCTCACGGAGCACACTCACCAATCGCTCGGCGGCCCGCCTGAACCCGAAGCCGGCCTGTGTCCCGAATGTCACGACTACTCGATCGATTCGTTCGCTGTCTCTATCCGGGCCTGGCGCAAATCTGTCGAATACCGCTCCGCGATATAGCCATCGCCCGCTGCCCCAGCGTGGGTACTGCGAGTAGAGATGGACCCGTGGTAGATGAGCCACCAGCTTTCCCGACAAAGACGGTGCCGAACTGCGAGCTGCGCTCTCGATATAGTGTGCCTCTATCCCACGGGCGCGAGCGACCGACAGGAATGGCACTGCAACAGCCGCGCCGGTGGAGATGACACGGTCGAATCGGCCGCTACCCAGAAGACGTCGTGCATGCCGAGCACTACGTAATGTGTTCTTCAGGTCCTTCGGCGCAACGAGTGGAACGTAATGCACCTGCTCTGAACTCAGCAGGTGTCGGGCCTGGGGCGTGTCGAACGTGACCCACTCAACATTGTCGAGGCGCGGCTCGATGCGAGCGTGCAGTCGATAGAGCTGCTCGAGGTGGCCGCCAGTGGAGGCGACAAGCAGAGTCTTGCCTCGCCTCCTCGCTCGGACACTCCCGCCCGAGCGTGAGCGCTGAACAACGTTCGTCATCACGCCTCCCCTTTGTCATCCGCTCCCATCCAACACCGGATGTTTCGGATCAACCAGATTTATGCTGGTTCAAGGGATTACGGCCAAAAGTCGCCATTTGAGCGTCAGATGTCACGCGGGCAGCCCGGGCTCCTTCTTGTAGGTCCCCATGATCAGATCGTCGATGTCCATGGTGTAGTCGACCGGAACGGTCGGGTAGTGGATCCACAGCGCCTTAACACTCTCCGGCGTCTTGTCGTCCTTGGACACCAACTCCGTCACCGCGCCATCGTCGAACTTGACGCGGGCCCGATACGTCTTGCCCCCGAACCCCGCGACGACTCTCATCGTGTGCCAGGTGCCGATCGCCGGCAGGTCGGTGATCTCTGTGCTCTCGCTGGAGTTGAAGTCACAGAAGATCTTGTCGCTCTTGAAGAAGACTGTGAACTGCGATTTAGGTCTCTTCGTTGCCGTCGTGCCGATCTCGAAGAGATTCATGTATTGATCGGTTACCTTCGGGCTCGTCACGAGCCGAAAGCTGATGCTCAGAGCGGCCCACGGGCGCCCAGCCTTGAAGCCGCCGTTACTAACGACAAGGGACGCGAGACCGCCGTCGCTCTTCCGCGGCTCGAGTCGACATCCGTAGCGGCCCCTGCGCGCGAAATCGGTTCCGACGCGCGCGCCTACGTGGTGACTGATCGGCGGGCCAAGCTCACCGTTCTCGAAGTTGAGGTGCACCTGCCCCTGCGCCTTAACCGCAGGCTTTCGCTGTGCGGGTCCAGGAGCATGGGAATCGGAGCATGATGCGAGTGCAGAGGCCCCCACCATGCCGGCAAGCAGGATGATCCCGCGACGAGGTATGGCGATGCTTGGCGTTGAGCCGGCATCCTGCAAGCAGCTCTCAAGTTCGGAGTGAGCGAACCGTGTGCTCTCCGCAGCAGACCCCTCGAAGCCAGTTGCACGACTCTCGGCTCTGTCGGAAAACAACACGTACCGCCCATCTCTCCGTCGGTGGTCTGTCCGACAAGCGTCTGCCCCGACCAACCCAGGGGACCGATTGCGACAAACATCAGGCGCACAGTGTCACATTGCAGACTAGTGTCTGCCCTTCACATCGACCGTGTTCTTGCGGATTTGCAGCCACCTCGGAGAATTCGATCCAC
>CAYPQR010000211.1:3070-5686 GCA_964412865.1 uncultured Intrasporangiaceae bacterium | reverse complement strand
GCCTGCTCGTGGCGCTTGGTCATCTCGACGTCGAGCCGCTGGATCTGCTTGGGCGGCAGGTCGATCGCCACCTGAGCCTTGGTGCGGCGCAGCATCAGCGGGCGGATGCGGCGGCGCAGCTGGTCGAGCCGCTCCGGCGTCTTGCCCGACTCGATCGGCTTGCGGTAGGTCTGCGAGAACGCGTCGGGCCGCGGATACAGGCCCGGCGCCGACAGCGACAGCATCGCCCACAGGTCCATCAGCGAGTTCTCCAGCGGCGTGCCGGTGATCGCCAGCGTGAACGGTGCACCGATGCGTTTGGCCGCCTGGAACGTCTTGGACTGGTGGTTCTTGACGGCCTGCGCCTCGTCGAGCAGCAGCCCGCGCCAGTCGACGGCGTGGAACTCGTCGGCGTCGAGCCGCAGCACGGCATACGACGTGACGACCAGGCGGGCGTCGCCGATCGCCTCGGCCACCGGGGTGCCACGCTTGCGGCTCGTCTGTGTCAGGGACGTGACGGGTATGCCGGGCGCGAACCGGCCCGCCTCACCCACCCAGGTGCCGACCACCGACGACGGCGCGACGACGAGCACCGGCCGGTCGAGCTGCCCGGCGTCGTGGGCGCGAGCCAGCACCGCCAGCGCCTGCACGGTCTTGCCGAGGCCCATGTCGTCGGCGAGGATGCCGCCGAGGCCGCAGTCCCACAGGGACGAGAGCCACGAGTAGCCCTCGATCTGGTAGGGGCGCAGCGTCGCCTGCAGGCCGTCCGGCACCGGCGGTGCGCTGAGCTCGCCGATGTCGGCGAGCCGGGAGACCGTCTCCTTCCAGGCGGCGCTCTGCTGCCCGGCCACGCCGAGGTCGACCAGTTCATCCCACAGCCCGAGGTGGAATCGATTGATCCGCAGGCCCTTTGCGGGCTGATCGGAGATGTCGCGCGCCTCCGCGATCAGGTCGCGCAGCCGCAGCAGGTCGGGGTGGTCGAGTCTGAACCAGGTGCCGGAGGCGAGCAGCATCACCTCGTCGCCACGAGCCAGCGCCGCGAAGAGAGGCTCGAACGGCACCTCCTCGCCATCGAGCGAGACGCTGACGTGCAGGTCGAACCAGTCGGGATCCTCGCCGTCGGCCGTGCCGATCTCGATGACGGGCGGCGCCTCGCTGTGCTCGAAGGCCGGCAGGTCGCCCTTGATCACCACGCGCACGTCGTCTCTGCGGTCGAGCTGCTCGACCATCTCCTGCAGCCGCACCGCACGCCATCCCTGCACGGTGGTCTCGTGCACCGGCCACCAGCCGAGACCCCCGACCATCTCCAGCAGGCCGGCGTCGCGCAGCTCGGGTTCCAGACGCTGCACCAGCTCCCGTTCGGCGGCCCGGTCACGGGTGAGGTCGCTGTAGTCGAGCGTGACCGGCTGCTCGTGACGCCCGGCATACAGCATGTGCACGGCGGCCCGGATCGTGTGCTCGGCGGGCGAGCTGAGCGTCAACTGCAGCTGCACGGTGCGGTCGAGCTCGGCCGTGTCGCCGGCGTCGGGCATCAGCCGGGCGATCCGCGGATAGTAGAGGTCGAAGAATTCGTCGGCGTCGTCGGCGGGGATGGTCAGGTCGCCGTGGCGCAGCAGCGCGGCCGTCATGGCCGACGCGGGCTGGTCGAAACCGGCGAGCACCAGCGTGTCCTCGCCGATCACCGCGACGCCGTGGATGGGGTCGCCGATCAGCAGCAGCTCACCGTCGGCGTCCAGATCGAGGTGGGCGCCACCGCGCAGGCTGCCGTCGGGCTGGGTGGTGAATTCGGCGCGCGGCCGCAGCCGGCGCTCGACCAGCCGCACCGTGTGGTCCTGCTTCGGGCCGGGCAGCAGCTCGACCCCGGCAGCGCGTGCGGCGCGCAGGCCGTCCCACAGACCCGGCCCCGCCTCGCCGAGGACCGGTGACCGGTGCGGACCGTGATAGCGCGACTGCGCGTCGAGGCTCGCCAGCACGGACTGCAGTGAATGGGCCTGCGACTGGTCGAGATCGCCGCGCGCGAAGCCGTAGCCCGCGTAGCGGACGTCATCCCAGATCTGGCGAGTGCCCCACCGGCCGGTGCGGCCCTTCTTGCACGCGAGCACCTCGATGACCTGTTCGGGAGCACCCGACCAGCGCCTCGGCAGCGCGGAGATCTTGAACCGGAGCGCGGTGGGCACTCCCGGGTCGTATGACTCGCCCGGCCCGTCGACGTCGTGGAGCAGGCGCCCGACCACCTCACGCCATCCCGTCACGGGCGGTGCCTCACCGCTCTCGGCGAGCGCCTGTCCCCGCGCGGTGAGCAGGACCGCGACCACATGCTTGCAGTCGCCGCCGATCGGGCAGGAGCAGCGCGACACCCACTGCGGCTCACCCGGCCCCTCGCCCGCCAGCGTGACCATCGTCGAATAGGGCCGCGCCCTGCTGCCGGCGACGGTGGCGAGCAGCATCCGGCCGCGATCGCCGGTGTTGATCGTGGTGACCATGCCGCGACGTGCATAGCCCCTGCCGCGATCGAACGCCCCGGGCCCGACGGCGTCCTCGATCGCATCATCCGTCACACGCACCAGCCATTGCGCTCCGTGAACGCCGAGAGCGGGTGATGCCGTCACCCGACGACCGTAACGCGCGGCACCGACA
>CAYPQR010000211.1:0-2970 GCA_964412865.1 uncultured Intrasporangiaceae bacterium | reverse complement strand
CGTTCGACTCGACACCGGTCACCGACGAGGAACTGGCCGGCATCTGGGAGCTGGCACAGTGGCCCCCGACCGCCGCGAACGTCCAGCCGCTGCGGGTCGTCTTCGTCCGCACACCGGAGGCCAAGGACCGACTCGTCGCGCACATGAACGACGGCAACAAGGACAAGACCGCGTCCGCTCCGGCCGTCGCGATCCTCGCCAGGGACACCCGGTTCCACGAGCACATTCCGACCATCTTCCCGGCCCGCGCCGAGATGAGGGACGCGTTCGAGCAGGACGAGCCCGGCCGGCAGCAGATGAGCTCGTTCAACTCGGCACTGCAGGTGGGCTACTTCCTGCTGGCCGTGCGCGCGCAGGGCCTCGCGGCGGGGCCGATGGCCGGATTCGACCACGACGCGCTCGACCTCGACTTCTTCCCCGACGGCCGCCTGTCGTCAGTGCTCGTGGTCAACATCGGCCACCCCGGCGAAAACCCGTGGTTCGACCGTCTCCCCCGACTCGACCACAAAGACGTCGTCCAGTACGTCTGAGCCGGCAGCCCCGGCCCGTGGCCTCACGCGTCCTTCGGCACATCGCGCTCGAGTTGCGCCAGCCAGGCCCGGGCGTTGCCGTCGGACGGCGCGCGCCAGTCACCGCGCGGCGACAGCGATCCCCCGGCGACGACCTTGGGCCCGCTCGGCATCGCCGTGCGCTTGAACTGGCTGAATCCGAAGAACCGTTGCCCGAACACGGTGAGCCAGTGGCGGATCTGCCCGAGGTCGTATGCCGTGCGGCGCTCCTCGGGGTAGCCCTGCGGCCAGTCGCCGCGCTCGGCGTCGGACCACGAGTGGAACGCGAGGAAGGCGATCTTGCCGGGCCGGAAGCCGTAGCGCAACACGTGGTGCAGAGTGAAGTCCTGCAGCGCATACGGGCCGATCATCGCCTCGGTCGACTGCACCTCGCCGTCGTCGCCCGCGGGCACCAACTCCGGGCTGATCTCGGCGTCGACGATCTGCTGCAAGGTGTCGCCGACTTCGGGCGGGAACTGCCCTGACGCGATCACCCAGCGAATCAGATGTTGGATCAACGTCTTCGGGATGCCGGCGTTGACTCCGTAGTGCGACATCTGGTCGCCGACGCCGTAGGTGCACCAGCCGAGGGCCAGCTCCGACAGGTCTCCCGTGCCGAGCACGATCCCCTTCTCGTGGTTCGCGATGCGGAAGAGGTAGTCGGTGCGCAGGCCGGCCTGGACGTTTTCGAAGGTCGTGTCATAGACCTTCTCCCCCTGGGCGTAGGGATGGTCCAGGTCGCCGAGCATCTGCTCTGCGGCGGGCCGAATGTCGAGCTCGCGGAAGGTGACTCCGAGACCCCGCGCAAGGTCGGCCGCATAGCTCTTGCTCGCCTCGCCGGTGGCGAATCCGGGCATGGTGTAGGCGAGAATGTCGCTGCGCGGCCTGCCCATCCGATCCATCGCGCGCGCGGCCACGATGAGGGCATGCGTCGAGTCGAGCCCGCCGGAGACACCGAGGACGACCTTCGGGCCGCCGATCGCCCGCAACCGTTGCACGAGGCCGGCGACCTGGATGTTGTAGGCCTCGAAGCAATCTTGCTCGAGCCGGTCGGGATCGTCCGGAACGAAAGGGAATCGGTCGATCTTGCGGTGCAGGCCGATGTCAGTCCGCGGCGGGTCGAGACGGAATCCGATGCTGCGGAAGGTCTCGCCGGCCAGGGCGCGTGCGTTGTCGTCGAGGGAGCCGTCCCGCATCCTGTCCTGCCGGATGCGGTCGAGGTCGACGTCGACCACGGTGCGCTTGGGTTCATCCGGGAATCGCTCACTGCGGCCGAGCAGCCCGCCGCATTCATAGACCATCGTCATGCCGTCCCAGGACAGGTCGGTGGTCGACTCGCCCTGGCCCGACGCGGCATACACGTAGGCGGACAGGCAGCGCGCCGATTGAGCCTTGCAGAGGGCGTGCCGATCGCGAGCCCGCCCGACGGTGATCGGGCTGCCCGAGAGGTTGGCGAGCACGGTCGCCCCGGCCAGCGCCGCCTTCGAGCTCGGCGGCACCGGCACCCACATGTCCTCGCAGATCTCGGCGTGCAGCACGAGGCCCGGGACATCGTCGGCCGCATAGAGCAGGTCGCTGCCGAACGGCACGCGCTGCCCCGCGATGGTCACCTCGCCGCGCACCCCGGCGCCGGATGCGAAGTGCCGCTTCTCATAGAACTCGCGGTAGTTGGGGATCATCGTCTTCGGGGAGGCGCCCAGGACGACGCCGCGGTGGATGGCGACGGCGCAGTTGTAGAGGCGGTGGCCGTGACGCAGCGGTGCGCCGACGATCACCAGCGGCAGCATGGTCGAGGTGGCCGCGGCGATCTCGGCGAGCGCGGTCTGCACCGCGTCGAGCACGACGTCCTGCAGGTGCAGGTCGTCGACGGCGTATCCGGTCAGGCACAGCTCGGGGAAGACGGCGACCGCGACCGACTCCTCGTCGCAGGCACGCACCTGCTCGATGACCGTCGTGGCGTTGGTGGCGGGGTCGGCGATCGCCGTCGGCACGGTGCACGCGGCGATGCGCGCGAAGCCCTGGTCGTATGCCGAATAGAAGTCCACGCGGTCATCCTCGCAGATGCGTGGTCACGACACCGATCCGCTGTGCCGCGATCTCAGCCGCGGGCGCCGAGTTCTACGAGAAGCACCCCGCCGGCGATCAGGACGATGCCGATGCGCATCATGACGGTGAACGGGTCGTGGAAGACGATGCGCGCGAGGATGGCGATGATGGCGACACCGGCTGCGGCCCAGATGCCATAGGCGACACCGACGTCCAGGCCGGCATGCAGGCTGAGCGCGAGGAATCCGAAGGCGAGCAGGTACCCCACGACGATCGGCAGGATCCACCGGCGCCGGCGGAACCCGTCGGAGGCGCGCAGGGACAGCGTGGCCGCGACCTCGCTGCCGATGCCGAGCGCCAGCCATACCCAGCTCAT
>CAYPQR010000210.1:0-5763 GCA_964412865.1 uncultured Intrasporangiaceae bacterium | reverse complement strand
GCCGCCGATGCCGACGACTTTGATGACGGCCAGGTAGTTTTGCGGACTTGCCACGAGATTGGGGCCTTTCCAGCGAAGTTGACGATTCGTTGACGATTCGAGTCCGGTTCAGGGGCCGGGCCCACACCCTCAGGATGACGGCTCGATCGAGGGTATCGCGAAGCGACACACCGCCTACGGCCGCTCTCTATGGTATGAGCACCGGATTCGTCGCATCCTATGCGTCACCCACCCCTCAATGCGAGTATCAACCTCTACTTGAGCCTCAGTCTCACCTGGTGGATGCCGCGAGCCGCTGCAGAATCCTCGGCCCGAGTCCGGTGACGTCCCCCGCGCCCACCGTGAGCACGAGGTCACCCGGCCGCACCAGCCGCACCACACGGTCCACGGCGTCCTCGTGGTCCTCGGCGAGCTGACATCGTGCACCGCGCACCCGATCGGTGATCAGCGCGGACGTGACACCGGGCATCGGATCCTCTCGGGCGCCGAAGACCGGCAGGACGATCGCGATGTCGGTTTTCGACAGCGCCGCGGCCAGCCCGGCCGCGGCGTCGCGGGTGCGGGAATACAGATGGGGCTGAAAGACGACGATCAGCCGACCGCCCTCCCGCAGACGAAGGCCCGAACTCACGACTGCCGCCAGCTTGCCCGGATTGTGGGCGTAGTCGTCCACCACCCGGACTCCCCCGGCCTCCCCGCGCGGCTCGAAGCGTCGCGTGGTGCCGTGGAATGCCGCGAGTGCCGTCACGGCGTCGCGCACCGGCACGCCGAACCCGGCGTGCAACGCCAGCACCACGCCCGCGGCGTCCAGCAGATTGTGCTCGCCAGGGACGGCCAGCGCGAGATCGTGCCGGCCGCCATCCGGGTCGATCACCGTGGCGTGCCACTCGAAGCCGGATCCGCGCAGATCCTCGATCCGCAGATCGGCGCCGTCGGAGCGGCCATAGCTGACGACCGGCAGCCCCTGGCCCCGTCGCGCGGTCGCCAGGGAGGCGCTGCCCGGGTCGTCGGCGCACGCGACCAGCAGACCGTCGTCGCGGATCGTGGCCGCGAATCGGTCGTAGGCCCGGCGCAGGTTCTCCGGCGTGCCGTAGAAGTCGAGGTGGTCGACCTTGATGTTGGTGACGATCGCCACCGACGGACGGTAGACCAGGAACGAGCCGTCGCTCTCGTCGGCCTCGATGACGAAGGCCCGACCACCGCCGGCCGCGGCATTGGCCCCCATGCCCACGATGTCGGCGCCGATGGCCCAGGACGGGTCGCGCCCCAGTTCGCGCAACGCGAGTGTGGCCATGGCGCTGGTCGTGGTCTTGCCGTTGGCGCCCGCGACCGCGAGCACCTGCCGGGTGCGGCTGAGCATCCGCAACGCCTGCGCGCGGTGCAGGACCGTCAGGCCGCGCCCCCGCGCGGCGACCAGTTCCGGATTCGTCTCGGTGATGGCCGAGGAGATCACCACAACGGTGTCATCGCTGAGGTCTGCCACGTTGTCGGCCCGGTTGCCGACGGTCACCGTGGCGCCTTCGCGCTCCAGCGCCCGCAGTGTCGGACTGTCCTTCTGGTCGGAGCCGCTCACCCGGATGCCGCGCGCAAGGAACATGCGCGCCACTCCCGACATGCCCGACCCGCCGATGGCGATCAGGTGGACCGCCGCCACATCCTCCAGCGCCGGGACGTCCGCGGCGAAGTCGAATCTGGGTGATGCCCCGTCGTTCACGCGCGCGACCGCCCGAACGACCGATGGATCAGGTCGACCAGGCGGTCGTCCGCGCCGCGGTGCCCGACCGACGCGGCGGCCTCGCTCATCCGGTCCAGCCGCTGCCTGTCGCGAGCCAGCGGAACGACCTGTCGGCGCACCCATTCCGGGGTGAAGTCGTCGTTGTCGACGAGCAGTGCACCGCCGGCACGCACCACGTCCTCCGCGTTGCGGCGCTGCTCGCCGTTGCCGATCGGCAGGGGCACGAAGACAGCTGGAAGTCCGAGTGTGCTCGTCTCGCAGACCATTCCCGCTCCAGAACGGGTGACGACGAGATCTGCGACGGCATAGCAGAGTTGCATCTGCTCGGCATACTCGCGCACCACGTAGGGAGCGGAGCCGGTTGGAGTCGGGCCGGGGTCGAAGGTCTTTTCGCGGCCGGTCACGTGCAGCACCTGGACACCGGCCGCACGGAAGTCGTCGATGCAGGCGCGCATCGTGTCGTTGATGCGCTGAGCACCGAGCGAACCGCCGGTCACCAGCACCGTCGGCAGGCCGTCCTGCAGCCCCAGGGCGTCCAGTGCGTGAGGGCGCAACGCGTCACGATCGAGCGACGTGATCTCCTGCCGCAGCGGCATACCGATCACGTCGGAGTGCGGCAGGCGGGTGGAACTGAAAGCGGTGCCGACGTCCTGGGTGAACCGTGCGCCGAGCCGGCTGGCGAGCCCGGCGCGTGCGTTGCCCTCGTGCACGACGATGGGCAGGCCCCGTCGCCGGGCGGACAGGTATGCCGGCGGGCTCACGTAGCCGCCGAATCCGACGACCACCTGGGCATCCACGTCATCGAGGATGCGCGCGGTCTGCCGTACGGCCCCGACCAGTGCACCGGGGAATCGCGCGGCGGCAGCGCCCGGTCGGCGCGGGAAGGCGACCTTCGGGATGAGCCGCAGGTCGTATCCGCGCTCGGGCACCAGGGCCTCCTCGAGTCCGCCGACGCTGCCGAGCACCGTGACGCGTGTGCGCTCGTCGCGCCGCCGCAACGCGTCGGCCGTCGCCAGCAGCGGAAGCACGTGACCCGCTGTGCCGCCTCCGGCCAGGACCACCGAACCAAGCGGCTGATCGGGCACGTTCACCTGTCTCCCTTCCTGAACGGCAACACGGCCATCGTACGGCGCACCAGGCTGGGCCTGGCACGCAGTGCCTCCCGGCAGGCGGGCTCGCTACGGGCGAACGATATGAGCATGCCGAGCGCCAACAAGGTTGTCACCAAGGCTGATCCACCCGAGGAAACCAGCGGGAGGGGCACGCCGATGATCGGCAGCAGCCCGATCACCGACCCGATGTTGATCATCGCCTGGGCGAGGATCCACACCATGACGCCGGCCGTCGCGAGGCGCACGAACATGTTGGAACTGGTGACGATCATCCGGTAGCAGCCGTAGCCGAGCGCGAGGTAGAGGCCGAGCACGACGAGTGTGCCGGGCAGTCCGAGCTCCTCGCCGATCACGGCGAAGATGAAGTCGTTGTGGGCTTCCGGCAGCCAGGACCACTTCTCTCGGCTCGCGCCGAGGCCGACACCCCACCATCCGCCGTCCGCCATCGCATACATGCCGTGCACCTTCTGGTAGCACCCCGGCGTGTGGGCGTTGATGCACGTGCCCAGCCAGGCGTCGATCCGGCCGGTGCGGTTCCCGCTGGTGCGCACGGCGGCGACGATGGCCGCCGCAGCGAGGACGGCCGCTCCGGCGAACACGCGAAGGCGCACACCCGCCACGAAGTAGACGGCTGCCGCGATCATCGCCAGCACCAGCGTGGTTCCGAGATCGTGCCCGAGCATGACCAGCCCGAACAGCAACAGCAGCAGGGGCGCCAAGGGCAGCAGCACGTGGCGGAGCCGGCCGAGCAGTGCGCGTTTGTGCGCCAGCACCATCGCGCACAGGAGCACGACGGCGATCTTGCCGAGCTCGGACGGCTGCACGGTGAACCCGCCGAGCGCGATCCAGTTGCGGTTGCCGTTGACCGTGCGGCCGAGACCGGTGAAGACGAGCAGTTGCAGCCCGATCGCCCCGATGAAGGCGGGTAGTGCCAGGATCTTCCACCATGTGGCAGGCACTCGGGAGGCGATGATCGCGACCACGGTGCCGAGCACGGCGAAGAGCAGCTGGTTCTTGAAGACGGTGAACGACGAGCCGCTGTCCTGATATGACGTCACGCTCGACGCGGACAGCACCATGACCAGCCCGAAGCACAGGAGCATCGAGGTGGAGCCGAGGATCAGGTAATAGGGCGCGACCGGTGACTCGAGCCGCTCGCGGATGTCCTGCAGCCGAAGCCGATCCTGCACTCCGGACGAGCTGGTCGCACTCATTCGGGACGCAGCCGAGCAACGGCCTCGGCGAAGGCGTCCCCTCGTGCGCCGTAGCTCGCGAACATGTCCAGCGACGCGGCCGCTGGTGCGAGCAGCACGGTGTCGCCGGGGCGCGCGAGTCCGGCTGCGACGCGTACGGCTTCATCCATGGCTTCAGTCTGATTGCTGGAGATGTCGACGACGGGGACATCCGGGGCGTGTCGGCGCACGGCTGCCGCGATCTGGGCCCGGTCGACACCGAGAAGCACCACCGCGCGGAGCCGGGCCGCCGCCGACGCGACGAGTTCGTCCACGTCGGCACCCTTCAGCTGGCCTCCCGCCACCCAGACGATGTGGTCGAAGGCCGACAACGATGCCCATGCCGCGGGCGGGTTGGTCGCCTTCGAGTCGTCGACGAAGCGGACTCCGTCACGCACCTCGACGACGGCTGCGCGGTGCGGCCTCGGCCGGTAGGACCGCAGCCCGTCGCGTACGGCCACCGGTGGCACCCCGAAAGACCGCGCGAGAGCGGCGGCCGCGAGAGCGTCGGCGACGTAGTGGGCGGGCGGTGGTTCGCCGTCCGCCGCCGAAAGCTCCTGCATGTCACACAGTTCCGCAGCAGTCCGTCGGCGGTCATCGACGAATGCGCGGTCGGCGAGCACTCCTTCGACGACACCCAGCATCGAGGGTGACGGGATGCCCAGCGTGAAGCCGATGGCCCGTGCGCCTTCGACGACCTCGGCGTCCTCGACGAGGTGCATCGTGGTCTCGTCGTCGACGTTGTAGACGCACGAGCGCTGCGTTCGCTCGTAGACCCGGCCCTTGGCGAGGCGGTATTCGTCGAACGAGCCGTGCCAGTCGATGTGGTCGGGTGCGACGTTCAGGCAGCAGGACGAGTGCGCGGAGATGCTTCGCGACCAATGCAGCTGAAAACTGGACAGTTCGACCGCGATCACGTCGAAGGGTTCCGGGTGCAGCACGGCCTCCATGATCGGCAGTCCGACGTTGCCGGCGGCGACCGCGCGCAGCCCCGACGCCACCAGCATGCTCTCGAGCATGGTGACGGCCGTCGTCTTGCCGTTGGTGCCGGTGATCGTGAGCCACGGTGCCGCACCGGTCCGCGGTCGCATCCGCCATGCGAGTTCGACCTCACCCCACACGGGTATCCCGGTCGCCTCGGCCGCCAGCATGAACGGGTGATGCGGCGGTATGCCCGGCGACGTCACGACCAGCTGCGTGCCCTGCGGCGGCTGCTGCTGACGGTCTTCACCGAATTCGATCTGCGCCCCGAGCATTTCGAGCACGGTGGCCCGCTCCTCGGCTGCGGGCGTGCGGTCTCGCGCGAGCACGGTCACCTTCGCGCCACGCTCCAGCAGTGCGTCGGCAGCGGCGAATCCGCTCAGGCCCAGCCCCATCACGACGACCGCGATCCCCGACCAGTCGGCATCGCGATGCGTGAGGTCGCGGCTGCCGCCGAGCGGTTCGTAGGCCGGATCGACCGGCCACGAAGTATCACTCATGGTGAACACCCCAAGGCAGATTGGGAGGGGTCGGGGGCATAGGTCTCGATACGGGCTCCCCCGCTTCGCTCCTCCGCCCTACTCGACCAGCCAGAGGGGGTTCGAGGGGCGTCATACGCCGACAACCCATTCGGCGTAGAAGACGGCCAGTCCGAGTGCCACGCACAGTCCCGCGATGATCCAGAAGCGGATGACGATGGTGA
>CAYPQR010000209.1:0-5768 GCA_964412865.1 uncultured Intrasporangiaceae bacterium | reverse complement strand
CGAGCCCGCCCAGTCCGTCCGCCGGCCACACGACGACGTGCGCGATGCCGCTGGAGAGTTGCTGCTGGCAGCCCGGGCAGACGTAGCTACGGCCCTCGTCGTTGCCGCGCACCGGTCGCACGATCCACTGACCACCCGCGTAGCTCTCGGTGCGCGTGCCACTCTCGAGCACCCACGACAGGTCGCCACCGTCGGGGGCGCCCTCCCGGCCACCGCGGCCCGGCCGGGAGCCCCTGCCCGGCCGCCCACGCTGCCGGTCATCGCGGTGATTGCGGCGCGGCACCGGTTCAGTCCAGGAACGGCCGGCCGGTCACCGCGTGTTCGATCAGCAGCGGCGACGGTGACAACGCGGGCTCGCCGGTCTCGCCGTGCATCCGAGCCAAACCCGCGGCGACCTCGTCGGCGCCGATCTCGTCGATCATCGCGAATGGTCCCTTGGGATAACCGCATCCGGCGGTGAGTGCCGTGTCGATGTCGCGTGCCGTCGCATACCCCGAGTCGAGCATCTGACAGGCCGCGTTGAGGTGCGGGTAGAGCAGCGCGTCGACGACCAGGCCGGCCCGGTCGCGGGCGACGATCGTCCGGAACCCGGCGGCCCGCAGCGTGGCAGCGACGGTCTGCACCGCCTGAGGGTCGGTGTCCAGTCCGCGCGCGACCTCGGCGACCTGGCCCGCCTTGGTGGGCACGTGCACCCGGGCCGGCACGACGACTGCCCCGTCGGACAGCTGCTCGGCGATGATCCAGCCGCTCTCATCGTCCGTCGGCACGACGATCGCCCGGTCGCCGAGGTTGTTCACCACCTCGCCGAACCATGCCTCGGTCGACTCGTTCTGGCAGTCGCACGGCTGCTCGTGACCGCAGTCCGCCTCACCATGCGGGCTGACGAGCATCACGACGGGCGCATCCGCGAGCGCCGAGTCGTCCTGTCCCTGCTCGGTGATCGCCGTCACGGCCACACCCGCACCCTGCAGCTGCTGAGCGAGCGCCGCCGCGAGGTCGCCGTCGCCCACGACGGCCACAGCCTCGGCGCGCGTGCCGTCCTCCGCAGCCGGAGCGGCATCCGCACCCGAGTCGCCATAGGTGTAAAAGCCCTGTCCGGTCTTGCGGCCCAGCCGCCCGGCGATCACCATCTGCTCCAGCAGCGGCGGCGCGGCGGCGGCCGGGTCGTGCGTGCCCGCATAGAGCACGTCGCAGACCTCCTTGACGACGTCGAGGCCGATCAGGTCGCACAGGGTCAGCGGGCCCATGGGCAGGCCGATGCCGATGCGCCCGGCGTCGTCGAGATCCTCCCGGCTGACGTGACCCGTCTCGTAGGTGCGGATGGCGCGCGCGAGGTAGGTGATCAGCAGGGCGTTGGCCACGAACCCGGCCCGGTCGCGCACGACCACCGGCTTCTTGCCGAGGTCCTCGGCGAGCCCCCTGACGGTCTCGACCAGTTCGTCCCCCGTGAACAAGGTGGTGACGACCTCGACAAGCTTGAGCACCGGTGCGGGGTTGAAGAAGTGCATCCCGATGACGCGGTCGGGATGCGCGGTGTATGACGCGATCTGCGTCACCGACAGGCTCGACGTGTTGCTTGCGAGCACCGCGTCGTCGCGGACGATCCCGTCGAGCCGGGTGAAGATGTCCTTCTTGATCTCCATCCGCTCGGGCACCGCCTCGACGACCAGGTCGGCGTCGGCGAGCGCCGCCAGATCCGAGCCGAACTCGATCCGCCCGAGCACCTCGTCGCGGGCTGCCTGCTCCAGCTTGCCCTTGGCGACGGCACGGTCCAGCGACTTCGAGACGAAGCCGCGGCCGCGCTCGGCGAGCTCCGGCGAGCCGTCGACGGCGACGACGTGCCGTCCCGCCTTGGCGAAGACCTCCACGATGCCGGCACCCATCGTGCCCAGCCCGATCACTCCGACAGTCTTGATGTCTCGACCCATGGGGGCAGTCTTCCATCATCATCGGCGACTCGGCATCGCAGGTGCCGGCCTCCCGTCACCGCGCTGTGGCAGCTCCCGGCTGTATGGGTTGCGGGGCGCCGCTAGTCTGACGGGGTGCGCGTTGTGATTGCCCGCTGCAGCGTCGACTACGACGGCCAGCTGACCGCCCACCTGCCGCTCGCCACCCGTCTGCTGGTCGTGAAGGCCGACGGGTCGGTGCTGATCCACAGCGACGGCGGGTCATACAAGCCGCTCAACTGGATGTCGCCGCCGTGCTCGATGGCCGAGGTGGAGCCCACCGAGGACGAGCGAGAGGAGGGCGTCGTGAGCGCGTGGGCGGTGCAGCACCGCAAGTCCGACGATCGGCTGCGCGTCAGGATCCACGAGGTGCTGCACGACAGCAGCCATGATCTCGGCGTCGACCCGGGCCTGATCAAGGACGGTGTCGAGAAGCAGTTGCAGGCGCTGCTCGCCAAGCACATCGAGACGCTGGGCAGCGGATACACGCTGATCCGGCGCGAATACATGACCGCGATCGGGCCGGTCGACATCCTGTGCCGTGACGCGGACGGAGCCACCGTCGCCGTCGAGATCAAGCGCCGCGGCGAGATCGACGGCGTCGAGCAGCTGACCCGCTATCTCGAACTGCTGGAGCGGGATCCGCTGCTGTCTCCGGTCACCGGCGTCTTCGCGGCGCAACAGATCAAGCCCCAGGCGCGCACCCTTGCCGAGGATCGCGGCATCCGGTGCGTCACGCTCGACTACGACGCGCTCAAGGGCACCGACGACGCCGCGTCGCGGTTGTTCTGACATGACCTCGCCCCAGGCCGCCGTCGCCGCGCCGAACGCGATGGCGGCCCAGGCCGGGCTGGACATGGTCGCGTTGGGCGGCACGGCCGTCGATGCCGCGATCGCGGCGATCATGGTCACCTATGTGACCGAGCCCGGCATCGTGAGCGCGCTCGGCGGCGCATACGTCAACGTCTGGCCCGGGGACGGCGACCCGGTGGTCATCGACGGCAACTGCGAGATGCCGGGCCGGGGCTTGCCGGCCGACCGTTTCGGCGGCGGCCTGCGCGAGATGTGGCTCGACTACGGCGGCGGCATCACGGTGTATGCCGGGGCGGGCTCGGCCGCGACACCCGGATCGCTGGCGGCCTTCGACCTGGCGCACCGGCGGCACGGCGCGGTGCCGTGGGCGCAGATCCTGGCGCCCGCGATCGACACGGCGCGGCAGGGTTTCCGTCTCGGCACCGCGGCCGGCGGCTATCTGCAACTGGTCGGCCCGAGCCTCTATCACTTCGACCCGCACACCCGTGCGCAATACGTGCCCGGCGGCACCCCGGTCGGGCCGGGCACGCTGCTGACCAACAGCGACCTGGCGAACACGCTCGAGACCATCGCGCGCGAGGGCGCATCGAGCCTGTATGACGGGGATCTGGCCGACGCGGTGGCGCGGCACATCCAGCGCGAGGGTGGCCTGGTGACGGCCCAGGATCTGCGCGCCTACCACGCCGTCGCGCGCCCGGCGGCCCGCTCGAGACTGCGCGGTTGGCGGGTGGCCACCAACCCTCCGCCGTCGATCGGCGGGCCGGTGCTGACCGCGATGCTGCGGCTGCTGGGCGACCGCGGCACCGACCCGCGCACGGTGTTGCGCATCCAGCGGCGCGTGCTGGAATACCGCGCGGCCCGCCTCGACCTGGCCGAGGACCTGGGCGCGGCCGGTCAGGAGTTGCTCAGGGCGCTGGAGGAGGGCGGCTCCCTACCGCTGCCGTCGTCGCCCGACACGGCCCACGTCTCGGTGGTCGACGCCGATGGGAACGCCTGCGCCATCACGACATCGGCCGGCTATTCGTCGGGCGTCACGGTCCCCGGCACCGGGCTGATCCTCAACAACTGCCTCGGTGAGCCCGAACTCAACCGCCGGGGCCTGCACGCGCTGCCGCCGGGCATCCGCCTGGCCTCCAACATGGCCCCGACCACCGCGCGTCACGACAACGGCGGAGCACTGGCCGTCGGCAGTCCGGGGGCCGACCGCATCACGACGGCGCTGATGCAGGTGCTCGCGGCGTTCGCACTCGACGGACGGAGCCTGCAGGAGGCGATCGACGCGCCGCGGCTGCACGTGCAGGCCGGCACCGATCCGCTCACGGTCGATCACGAACCGGACGACGACATCGCCGCCGCGGTCGCCGCGGAGGGTGCACTGGGAGTCGTGCACGAGCCCCTGGCGATGTATTTCGGCGGCGTCGGCGCCGCCCGACGGGATGCCACCGGCATCCTCGACGCAGCCGCGGACCCTCGCCGCGCCGCCGCGACCGCCGTCGGGCCGTAGCGGATGGGGGTGGGGCAGTCGGACCGCGCTCAGCCCGCCCTTGCAAGCGCGAGGCAGCCGACAGCGGGCAGATCGCGTCGTATGTGCCGCGCTCAGCCCGCCCCTGCGAGCGAGCTCAACAACCCGTCCGGGACCTGTCGCCACGATGTGGACGTCCTACGGGACATCTACTGTCCTGGGACGTATGAACATTGCACAACCAACGTGGCAACACCGGATTCGTCCGATCTTCACCACGCGTCGCACTCAACCGGGACAGGACCTCGACAGCCCAAACCGGAGCGCCGCGCGTCAGCCCGCGCTGGCGGGCGCCAGGATCACCCGAGGCTGCATGGTCGGGCTCGACACCGGGATGATCCGGTTGAGCTTCGTGGCGCGCAGCAGCCGCTCCAGCCGCGGCGACACATCGGCGAGCACCAGTTGCCGGCCCGCGCGCTGCGCCCGATGGTGTGCCCCGACGATCACCCCCAGGCCCGTCGCATCCCCGATCTCGGCCTGCGCGAGATGCACGACGAGGTCCCCGGCACCGTCGTCGATCGCACGGCCGAGTGCGGCGCGCACGTCCGCGACGCTGTGGACGTCCAACGGCCCCTCGACCTGTATCTCGCTGCCCGGCACGACCTCATCGATCACGGTTGCAACCACGCGCTCATCCCCCGTTCGAGCCATCGTCAGATCCCCTTTCTGGCGCCTTCGCGTTGCATCGGTTGTTCTATTGACGCATGCTCCGCAGATTTCGTTGTACCGCTCCAGGTCACGATTCGGTCACGCCTGTAACGTCTGCGTGCCCTTCCACGACACGAGCGTCCAAGAACTGGAGTGGGCAGGGTCTGGCACCATAACACCCATGGTCATCCTCAGCCGCATCTATACACGCACCGGCGACGACGGGAGCACAGCTCTCGGCGACTTCAGCCGCACCCAGAAGACCGATGCCCGGCTGCAGGCCTACGCGGACACCGACGAGACCAACAGCTTCATCGGGGTGGCCGTCGCGACCGGAGGTCTGCGCGACGACGTCGTCACCTGCCTGGCACGGATCCAGAACGAACTGTTCGACGTCGGTGCCGATCTGTGTGCGCCCTTGGTCGAGCAGCCGAAGTTCCCGCCGTTGCGGGTCAAGCAGCCGTGGATCGAGGATCTCGAGGCCGACTGCGACCGCTACAACGACGAGGTCGAGACGCTGCGCTCCTTCATCATCCCGGGAGGCTCCGCAGGGTCTGCACATCTGCACGTCGCGCGCACCGTGGCGCGCCGCGCCGAGCGCTCGGCCTGGGCGGCCCTGGAGACGTATGGCGACCAGGTCGCCCCCGGGGACGGCAGCGAGGTGGCCGGAGGCGTCAACCCGCTCACCGCGAAATACCTCAACCGGCTCTCCGACCTGCTGTTCCTGCTCGCGCGGGTCGCCAACATCCCACGCGGCGGGGATGTGCTCTGGCAGCCCGCCGGTGGCCGGGAAGAGGCGCCCGCCGGCCCACACGACCACGCCGACTGACGTCGCGGGA
>CAYPQR010000208.1:0-5773 GCA_964412865.1 uncultured Intrasporangiaceae bacterium | reverse complement strand
TGCCAAGCCGGTTGGCAGCGCTGGCTCGCAGGTCTCGATACGCTCGCCCAGGGGCTCACTACTCGACCAGCCAGCGGGGATAGGGATCCGCGCGCGAAGCGCTGGGATGGCGGGGCTTTCACGCCTGCAAGGTGCCCAACCGTACCGAGGGATGCGTGTGTGCCAGTGATAGGCCGTGCGCCTGGTGGTGAACCGGTATGGATATCGCTCGTCCGGTTCCTCGAACGGCCGCTCATATGGCACAGCCTTACGCGTCCGACACGACGACGAAGCACTGGTCGCCGGCCAGGGTCCTGCGCACCCCCCGGAGATCGGACATCGACACGGCTGGGTTGGTGGTCGAGATCTGTAGGAAGCCGATCGAGCCCCCTCGGCATACCGGGAAAGCTGCATGCTGTGTCGGGGGCGCCCAGTGGGAGATAACCGTCGGATCCACATGCCGGAGGGTTTTCCAGCTCCTCCACGTGCTCGGGAATGTCCCAGTTGCGGAAGACGGGAAGCGCTGGCCCGCAGCCGGCTTTCGCGATTGTTCTGGGCCGATGGCTGTCCGTTCATGTGCAGAATGCCGGTCCCAGGACGACCGATCATCCCACGCATCAGATGAAGGTTGTTGACGGCACACGCCGCCGCGGTGGCCTGGTGCGGCTGATAGAAGCCCATCGAACACGCCGAGACGATGCGCTCACGTGCCGAAGATCTCTGCGGCACGACGGATGTCGTCTGCATCGATGCTGTATTCGCCGGCGGCCCTCTCCGGGGTCACGTCGGCGACCACCTCGGCCAGTTGGTCGAATCCGACCGTGCGTGCGGCCACACTTGCGCGGTCGACATAGTCACGCTCGATCAGCTCGTGCACCAGAGCATTCATCGGAGCCAGGTTGGTGCCGTTGAGGATCGCCAGATGCACCGTCACCCACTCGGCGATCGTCGTGCGCCGCAGATCGACGCAGACCAGGCGCGTTCGGGCCGTCGACCCGCATCAGCGGAGTGGTGAGGCGGTCCCGCTGCCGGCCCTGCCAGCCATACAGCCGCTTCGGGCACAGACGGCCCTGGTTGATCCGATCTTTCGCCCGGGCACCGTATGCCTACCACCCAGCCGCACCGCGACCTCCACGCCGCATCCGTTGGAGCACAGCAGGCACGCTCCGCGCATGGCCAGAAGTCCCCCGGGTTTGCCGTATTTCCTTGGCACTGCTGGTGACACGGAATCTCAATCGGGGCCCGTGCGACCGTATGCCCGTCTACTGCTTCAGACCGACCGCGCTGGACGCAACGTCGAACGCCGCCAGGGTCAGCGATACACCGGTGAACCAGCCCATTAGTACCGTGAGATCGACGATTCCCTTGTCGCCGATGACTTCCTGAGCACGCTTGAACAGGCCGACCGGAACGACACGAGGTTGGACGAGCGTTGACGACAGCTCGTAGACAAGTTGCTGCCGCGGGTCGTCGAACGAGGTCGGCAGGCCGGCGATCAGAGCTTCGACCTTGCGCGGTTCGAGACCGCCCAGCACCACGCCGATCTTCTCGTGCTCGTAGTTCGCATAGGACGCGAGCCAGCGACCGGTGACAACGCTCGTGACGATCTCGATCTCCGCCTTCGACAGCGACGAGTCCGTCTGAAAGTACGCTCCGGTCGGCACGATCGCCTCGAGCAGAGGCGGGTTGGCCAGCCAGATCTTGTGCGGGCCGGGCACCATACCTCGCAGCTTCAGGGTGCACTCGTATGCCTTACGCATCTCGGGTGGCATCTCATCGACCGGAGTCTCTACGTATCGGCCGAAGGTCCCGAAGTCATCGGGGTCATCGAGCATGGCAATCTCCCTCGTCTTGTTGATCAGTTCACCGGCCGCCGCCCTCGGATGGCCGCAGCATTCTCGGAGTCGGTATGGGCGGCCGCCCGATCGGAGCAGTGACAGGCCGAAGTATACGCACAAACGAGAAGATACGTTCGTTTTTTAATTTGTGACCGATCGTCTTGTTGACCACTCGCTCTGGTGGGTTTAGATTAGGAGAATGATCATTCGTTTTTATTCCGCGCCCACCGATCTGCTCGGTCGGCGGACCGCGCTCCCTACACAGCGCGACACGGCACCGTCAGGAAGCGCCCGCGCGTGAAGACGAGACCCATTGTGGCCGCGGCCTCCATCCCCGCCGCCTACCTGGCTCGCCGGCTCACCGTGCGGGAGCTTCCGCCACCGACCCCGCTACCGGCGTCAGTGCCGATCCCCGAGGCAACGCCGCCGACCGACATGGACGTGGTCGCAATCCCCACGGGCGTCAACAACCGAGTCGCCGCATACGCATACAGTGGCGGATCTCCCTTCGACAGAAGGGATTTCTACATCGGCGCCGCGCTCATCAAGCATCCCCGGGGTGACCTTCTGGTCGACTCGGGCTTCGGGCGCGACATCGCCAAGCAGTTCGCCACGATGCCGCGCTGGTTCCGGATGGTGACCAGCTATCAGGTCTGGAAGCCCGCCATCGAGCAGCTCGAGGCGGCCGACTACGACTTCCACCGGCTGTCCGGCATCCTGCTGACTCACGCGCACTGGGATCACATGAGCGGTGTCACCGACTTCCCGGATCTGCCCGTCCTGGTGTCCGCGCGCGACCGGGCCGCGTTCTACAGGCCGGAGATGTTCGGCAACTTCGGCGGCTACTTCAAGGACACGGCGTTCAACTGGCAGGAGTTCGATTTCGAAGGCGGTCCATACCTCGGCTTCCCACGCCACCACGACGTCTACCAGGACGGCTCGGTGGTCTGCGTGCCCGCTCCCGGTCACACGCCGGGCAGCGTCATCGTCTTTGTGACACTGCCCAACCGCGTGAGGTACGCCCTCGTGGGCGACCTGGTGTGGCAGCGGGAGGGGCTCACCCGCCTCCTCGAACGCCCCTACCTCATCAGGCGACTGGGTGACTTCGACGCCGAGGGCAACCGTCAGAACATCCTGCGTATGGCAGCCGTCATACAGCGCATTCCCGAACTCATCGTCGTTCCCGCACACGATCAGCGTGCGTTCGCCGAGATGAGCCAACTTCCCAACGTGACCACCCGGGGGCTGACCCTCACCCCAAACCTCTGACACGACAACGAGCCGGCACTGCGCCGACTCGAGAAAAGGGACGACTGTGACCGGGATCCATCTGACAACACCGCCCGCCCAGACGCCTGCATCGGGCGCCGTCAAGACCGCACACGCAGTGAGCCACACCCTGAAGGAGGCCGGGATCGATCGCATCTTCCTCGTCACCGGCGGTGACCTGATGCTGTGGCAGGCGCTGCGGGATCACGGTATCGCCATGCACCTCGCCCGCAGCGAAGCCGCATCCGTCGTGATGGCCGACGCCTACGCCCGCGTGACCGGCAAGCCCGCTGTCGTATATGGACAGTGGGGCCCCGGCGCGGCGAACGTCGCCGCAGCGCTCGCGGACGCCTGGTGGGCGCGCAGCCCGGTCGTGGCCCTCACCAGCACGGTATCGACGAAGGTGGAATACAAGTTCGAGTACCAGGAGCTCGACCAGCCTCCGATGTTCCAATCGGTCACGAAATGGCAGGCTCGCGTCACCCGCGCCGAACGGGCGGGTGACCTCGTCGCCCAGGCCCTGCGGAACGCCGTCGCGGGGTCTCCTGGACCCGTACACCTCGACATCCCCAGTGACCTCCTGCTGGCGGAGGCCCCGCCAACCGCGGCCGCCTGCACACCGGTTGCGCCGGCGCCCCCGGCCCCGGCCGCAGCAGCCGTGGAGGACATCGTCGGGCGTCTGAGGCGCAGCCGCCGGCCGATGATTCTCTCCGGCAACGGGGTGCTGGCCGCCGATGCCGCACTCGATCTCACCAGGCTGGCGGAAACGGCGGGCGTGCCCGTCGTGACGACGCTCGGTGGCAAGGGCTCGATCGCCGAGAACCATCCTCTGTCGGCCGGCGTGTCCGGGCGGTACTCGACAAAGGCCGTCAACGCGATCGCACGAGACGCCGACTTCGTGCTGGCGATCGGCACGGATCTCGGCGCGCTCGCAACCGACACCTACACGCTGCCGTCGCAGCACGCCGAGATCGTGCAGGTCGACATCGCAGCCGAGCGTATCGGCGCAACCATGCCTATTGACGCGGGGGTGGTCGCTGATGCCGGTGAAGCATGTCGGGCCATCGAAACGGCACTGACCGCCGGATCAGACGGCACGGAACGCGGCGTGCACCGCGTGTGGCGCGAGGAGGTCCGAGCACGATGCGACGCCGGGCAGATGACGTTCCGGGAATTGGCGCACCGCCCGGCAGAAGGCCATGTGCGGCCCGAGACCATTCTTGCGATCCTGCGCGAACTCGCCGACGATCGTGACCTTTTCGTCGCCGACACGGGGTTCATGGGAGCCTGGGGCGGCGCTCTGTTCCCCGTGCGCACCACCGGCAGGACCTTCCTGCGCGCCGCCGGCACACTCGGCTGGGCATTCCCCGCCGTTCTCGGTGCGCAGCTCGCAGCCCCGGCCGGCCGGCGAGCATTCGCGCTCGTCGGTGACGGCGGCTTTGGTTACAACGTGGGCGATTTGGAGACCGCGATGCGGCTACGCATACCGGCCGTGACCATTGTCTTGAACAACGCGGGTCTCGCCTACGAGCACGTTGGCTTCAGGCACGCACTCGGAGGCGACGCCGTGTCGGAGGTCTGCGACTTCATCGACATCGACCACGCCGACGTCGCGAAGGCCTATGGTCTCTACACCGCCCGTGTCGACTCCGCGGACGCCTTCCGGAGGGCGCTCGAGGCTGCGATCGCCGACGAGCGACCTGCACTGATCGACGTCGTCGTCAGCAAGGAGCGGGTAGCCCCGGTCACCACATTCGACGCCCGCCTCGACCGCGACGTGTGAAGTATGCGGCGCGGTTCTCCCGACCTCACGGCGCATCGGCATCGTCGGCCGTGTGAGATCATTCCGGCCACAGCGTGCGGACGGCGTCGGGAAGCCCCTGCACCGCGGCGGGGCCGAGCGTGGCCAGCTGCAGGATGTACCCCGGCACGGTCGCGACGATCACCTGAGTCAGCTGATCGGCGAGAGCATCGGCTGGAAGGGCGCCGCTCTCCTGACGTTTTCGGACGATGATCGCCAGTTCGGCGGCCACATCGACGAGGGCCTCCTTGATCCGCTCGGCGAGAGTCGGATCGCGCAGAGACTCCGCCCACACCAGCAACGCTATCGCCGCGAAACCGTCTTCCTCGTGCCTCGCCTTGATCACCTGGAAGATGCGTGCGAGCAATTCGCCGATGCTGACGGCCGTCTCGGCCGCAGCCATCCGACGAACTTCGCCCGTCACCTCGGCCAGGTTGTCCTCGGCGATGGCGAGGATCATGTCGCGCTTACCGGGAAAATACCGGTAGACCGCCCCGGAGGACAGGCCGACCTCTGCCAGCAGATCCTGCATCGACGTGCCGTGGAAGCCATCGCGCACGAAGCAACGCCTGGCCGCGGCGAGGATCTCGGCACGACGGGCATCCCGGTACTCCTGGCTCACTTTCGGCATACCCGCAGGGTACGCGAAAACGATTGACCGTTCCCTTCCTCCCGGGCCCTCAAGTCCTACGGCGTGGAGGTCACCGCGACATGTCATCCCTCTTGCCGGCCGAGATGATCTTCGGCGGGTCGTATGCCGTGACCGGCGGGACGGGGTCCTCCCACTTGCGCACCTGCACCAGGCAGGTGTGTGCGGACGGCCCTTGTGCGAGGCTCGACGTGCCCAGGTCGGGCGTCAGGACGTTGGGGTTGCCGTGCTTGTCGA
>CAYPQR010000207.1:0-5814 GCA_964412865.1 uncultured Intrasporangiaceae bacterium | reverse complement strand
AGGGCGACGTGTCCGGTTCGGTCGAGGCGTTGGAAGACGCGTTGATGCAGATCGATGTCGGCGACGAGGTCGACCTGCGGATCATCGACCGTGGTGTCGGTGCGATCACGATGAACAACATCAACCTCGCCGTCGCCTCGGATGCGGTGATCATCGGCTTCAACGTCCGCGCGGAGGGCCAGAACGCCGAATACGCCGACAAGGAAGGCGTGGAGATCCGCTACTACTCGGTGATCTACCAGGCCATCGAGGAGATCGAGGCGGCCCTGAAGGGCATGCTCAAGCCGGAATACGAGGAGGTCGAGCTCGGCACGGCGGAGATTCGCGAGATCTTCCGGTCGAGCAAGTTCGGCAACATCGCCGGTTCGATCGTGCGCAGTGGCGAGATCAGGCGCGGCAGCAAGGCGCGCATCACCCGCGACGGTGTGGTCATCACCGAGAACCTCGAGGTGGCCGGCCTGCGGCGCTTCAAGGACGACGTCACCGAGGTCCGGGAGGGCTTCGAGTGCGGCATCAACCTCGGGTCGTTCAACGACCTGCAGGAGGGTGACCTGATCGCGACCTACGAGATGCGCGAGAAGCCTCGGGAGTAGTCCCGCGCCGCTCCGCCGAGTGGCCTACATAGTGCTCGAGTGGCCCACATATTCCCTTGAATATGTGGGCCACTCGACGTGTTTGTAGGCCGCTCAGCGGGTGGCGAGCGCGGCGTGTCGCGGGCCGGAGAGGTCGGATACGTTGGCCTCGTGGTCGAATACCTGCTGCTCGTCGCGCCGTCCGTCAACAGGGTGTATGCCGCGGACGCCCCGCGCCTGGTCGAGGCGGAGGCTCGCGTCGTGCTGGAGTCGGTGACCGGCCGGAGCGTCAGCACCGCCCGCGAGACGCTCGCCGGCGTGGACTACGTCGGGGTGCAGGTTCCGCACGATGCCGTCGCAGTCGGCGTGCGTGCGCTGTCGAGGCTGTCGGCGACCCACGCGCTCTTCGCGAAGGAGGGCGAGTTGCTGCGCCCGGTGCCGCTGGAGCGCGGGCACCGCTATCCGAGCGACCTGGTGACGATCCAGAAATACCGCGGCAAGACCAACGAGCAATGGACCCGCCTGGCGCTCAACGTGACCGCCGCGGCGTCGGGCAGGCCGGGCTGGCTCGACGGTTCACTGCACCTGATGGACCCGATGTGTGGGCGCGGCACCACGCTCAACATCGCCCTCCGAGAGGGATTCGACGTCACCGGCATCGACATCGATCGCAAGGATTATCAGGCTTATGCGGCGTTCATGAAGACGTGGCTTCGGCAGCATCGGCTCAAGCACACCGCAAACGAGGGCGCCTTGACGACCTCGGGGGAGAGCCGCGGCAGGCAATTCCGCGTCGAGACGGCTCCTTCGAAGGAGGCCTACCGCGCGGGTGACCTCCAGCGGCTCACCTACCTCAACACCGACACGACTCGGCTGGACGGCCTGGTCAAGGCCTCGAGCGTCGACGTCATCGTGACCGACACACCGTATGGCGTGCAGCACGGGTCGCACGGCGCACAGTTGTCGCGCAGCCCGCTCGAGGTGCTGGGGGCGGCCCTGCCGGGGTGGGTGCGGGCGCTACGCGCACACGGCGCACTCGGGCTGTCATACAACCGGCATGTGGCACCGAGGGACGAACTCGCGAAACTGCTGGAAAACGTCGGTCTGTCGGTCGTGACCGGGCCCGGTTTCGACGACCTGCGCCACCACGTCGACGCGTCCATCGACCGTGATCTCATCGTTGCTCGCAAGAGCTGACACCACGACGGCCGATCCCGCGGGCGACCGGCCCGGAAGCGGGGCGTCGAGGCTCCTCATTCCGCCGGTGCGTTGCGCCGCCATGGAGCGATCGTTGTGCCATTATTGGCGCACGTGGTTCACCCCCTCGTCAGGTGCCGTTCGTCTCGGCACCGCGAAGCGCAAGGGGCGGCCTTGGTGAGGAAGTGTCAGAGTGTGGGGCGGTAACGGCCGCTGAGGGCGGCTCCTGATGGGGGTCTGCGGGCCGACGGCGTCGTGCTCGGAGAGGTGGACGACCGATGACATCGCTGCGCAGTCGCTTGATCGGCATGATTCCGGAGAAGCCGCGGGGGCGGTTGCGGCGAGCCAAGCGCGAGCTGTGGGGGCAGTCGACGGTGAGGAAGCCTGCCGCTCCGGTGGTCGGTGTCGTCGAGCGCCTGGTGGACCGGCAGATCAGCGGATGGGTCATGGTGCCGGTCGACGCTCCCGCGACTCCGGTGATTCTCCATCTCGGGCCGATCGAACTCTCTTCCACGTACCCTACGTCGCAGGGGGCGCTGTCCGCGATGAAGGTGACCAAGGAGGATCAGGGTCCGCCCCGGGCTGAGGACATCGTCAAGGGTCAGCGGGTCGTCGGGGCGGGAGTGGCCGCCGGCCGAGCGGACGGTCGTCGCAATGTGCGGAACGGCTTCGAGGAGAGGTCGTTCACCTTTCAGATTCGGGCCATCTGGTCATATCTGCGGCAGGGCGACCGCATCACGGTCACGTTCGATGGACAGCCGTTGCCGATCGCCGGGCACGGGGTCTTCTTCCGGGCGTCCAAGAGCGGGGAGTTCAGTCTTCAGACGCTTCGGCAGAGGCTGGATCAGGGATACATCCTCACCCAGACCGGCGGGATCGTGCTGTCCAAACGACTCGATCAGAAGTGGCAGGCGCGCGTTTCCGCGATCTACGCGAAGGTGCGCTCCATCGTCGGGGAGCGCTTCGGCCACGACGTGTTCATCATCTACGGCACGCTGCTCGGCTCGGTGCGTGAGGGCGGATTCATCAGCCACGACGCCGATTTCGACGCCGCATTCATTTCGGAGCACACGACCGGCCCGGAGGCGGCCGAGGAGCTCATCGACATCGCTCTGGCCCTTCTCGACGCCGGCCTGGAGGTCGACATGCGACAGCGCGTGCTCCATGTCCACGACCCGGAGGACCGCAACTTCCGGATCGATCTGTTCCACCTCTACTTCGATCCGGACGGACGGCTGAGATTCCCGTGGGGTGTGGCCGGTTCGGGCGACTACACGACTGCGGACTTCGCGGGCACCGAGCTGGTCGACTTCCCCGGTGGGAAGGTGCTGCGTCCGCGGAACCCCGAAAAGCTGGTCGCGCACATCTACGGCGACGACTGGCGACTGCCCAAACCCGGGTTCCACTGGTCGCACGCCCGCACCGACGTGGCCGACGACGGCGTGTTGACCAGGGCACAGCGCGACCGCGTCTATTGGGCGAACTTCTATGCGCAGCACACCAATACGACCGGCTCACCCTTCTTCGCCGAGGTCAGCAAGCTGGACTTTCTTCCTGACGCCGTGCTCGACATCGGCTGTGGCGACGGCCGTGACGCCGCGGCGTTCGCGCAGGTCGGCCTGCGGGTGCTCGGGCTCGATCAGTCCGCCGTCGCCGTCGAGCGGGCATATGACCGCGCCGAGCAACTCGGCGTGGGCGACCACGCCGACTTCGAGGTCTGTGACGTCTCGGACACGCACGCCCTGAGCCGGGCCCTTCAGCAGTTCCGGGATCAGTATGACGCGCCGGTTCTGTTCTACCTTCGGTTCTTCCTCCACTCGATCACGTCGGAGGTGCAGGAGGGCCTGCTCTCTCGCATCGAGTCGGTGGCCCGGGCGGGCGACGTCTTCGCCGCGGAGTTCCGCACCGACGAGGACGAGAAGCGGAAGAAGACGTTCGGCAACCACTACCGGCGGTTCCAGAGCGCGGCGGGGTTCCGTGCGGCGTTGGAAACCCGTTTCGGATTCGAGGTGCTCAGCGACAAGGAGTCGGACGGGCTGTCGCCCTACGGCGACGAGGATCCGGTCCTGTATCGGGTGATCGGCCGCTACCGCGACCGGTGATCCGGCTCGGCGTCGGCAGCCTGCGCCACCCATTCCGCACCCGGATCGATGGGCCGATCGTGGCGGGCACATTGCCGTGGCGGCCGCCATTGCACTCCCGCGGCGAGCAGGTGCGCCGATGCGCCGCCGAGCAGCAGCAGTTCCAGCGGCTGCGCCACCAGCAGTCCGGACAGGGCCGCGCCGGCGCTCGCGGCGGTGATCTTCAGGCTTGCGCCCGTGGTGAAGACCTGCGCTCGCAGCGGCGGCGGCGCGTCTCGATGCCGTATGCCGATGAGGGCGACCAGCGCCGGGCCGTCGCCGATGCCGATCACCGCAGACCCGATGACGACGGCCGCCGCGCTGGGGATGGCCACCAGCGCGAAGCCCGTGGCCGTCACGACGAGGCCGGCGGCCAGCATGGTGTCGTGTGAGAGAGCCGGGGCACGGCGGGCCAGAGCGAGCGTCGCGACGCCGGCGCCGGCGGCCGTCACCGACAGCAGCAGCGCTCCCTGACCCGTTCCGCCGAGGGTCTGCGCGCCGATCCGCGGAGCCGTGACGTCGAACGCGCCGATCGCGACGAAGGCGATGCACGACGCGAGCGTGGCACGACGCAGCGGCCCGATCCGCACGATGGCCGCGATGCCTGAACGGATCTGCGGGGCCAGCGACGGCACTGCCCGTGCCGGCCGTGCGTCGGGTGCGCGGTGCGGCATCAGCCGAGCCAGCAGCGCCGCCGGCACCAGCAGCACGACGGCGACGGCCACGCCGGCCCGGGCGCCGACGGTCACCGCGCACAACCCTGCCAGTCCGGGGCCGATCAAGCCGGCGAGACTGTAGGTGGTCGCGTCGAGGCTCTGCGCGCGGGGCAGCGCCGGCGCGCGCATCAGGACCGGCAGTTGAGACGTCCACCCGCCGGAGATCGCCGGACCGGTCAGCCCCGTGACGAACGCCGTGGCCGCGACCAGGGCGGCAGGCAGGACACCGAGTGTGGCGGCGGTGACCGCGACACCCACGGCATACGTCAGCAGGCACAGGGCGATGAACCGGCCCGGACGGGACGATCGGTCCAGCAGCGCGCCGAGCACGGGGCCGCCGGCTGCGGCCGAGGCCGTCAGGCACGCGACGAGCAGCGGGGGAAGCGAGGCTGGGACCGCGGCACTCATCCCGACGAGCAGCAGGGCCGGACCGGACATCTCGTCGGCAGTCCGCGCCGCGGCGCTCCCGGCCAGATAGCCGCACAGTCCGTAACGCCTTGACACATGGAGCATGTTACAGAAGGCTGGACATCGTGGACACCGAATTTCGTGGCGACTCACGGGATGCGGCGCGCCGCGCGGTGGCCGTCCTGATCGCCCTCGAGAGATCTCGAGAGGAGCGGGCCGCCGCAGTGCGGGCCGTCCTGCGCAGGTTCGGCGAGACCGACACGGAGGCGATCAGCGTCCGCGAGATCGACGAACTCGCTGCTGCCGCCGACACATTGCAGCCCGTCATCACGGCACCCGACACCGCCGCGGCCGCAGCCGCGATCAACGGCCTGCTCGACGCCTACGCGGGCACACCGCGGCTGACCGATCACGGCGGCAGCCATCCCTGGCACCTGCACGTCGACGGTGACGACGACGGCCCTTTCGTGCGGTGGTTCATGGCCTCGACCGCGATGGCGCTCGCCGTCCTGGTGTCGCAGTGGCAGGCGCCGCCGCTGCGTGAGTGCGCGTCGGCGTCGTGCCGCCGCCCGTTCGTGCACAGCGAGAGGGGCGCCCCGCGCCGCTACTGCTGCGCCACCTGCGGCACCCGGGAGCGGGTGGCGCGGCTGCGCGAACGGCAGGCATGAGCCGCGGTCGGCGACACCACGGTCGCGACCCGGCCGGCAGCCGCACCGACCGCTCCGCGTGACTGCGACCTGCGCCCTTCGCATAGGCTGGAATGCGGCCCAGGAGGGGCGACACAAGGGCGGCCGGGTGACC
>CAYPQR010000206.1:2483-5832 GCA_964412865.1 uncultured Intrasporangiaceae bacterium | reverse complement strand
CTGGGCAGCCCTCCCGATTGCCGACGAAAGCTCCGCATGTCTGACGACGACCAGCATCCCGCCATCGACGCCGCCGCATCCGGCACCTGGACGCTCGGGGATCTGGAGGTCAACCGTCTCGGCTTCGGATCGATGCGTCTCACCGTGCGGCCCGACCGCGACGCCGCCATCGCACTCGTGCGGCGGGCGGTGGAACTGGGCGTCAACCACATCGACACCGCCGCCTTCTACGTCTCCCCCGGCGGCATCCTCGACGGCGACCCCGGCCCCCAGCGGTATGCCGCCGAACTCGTCGCAGCGGCGCTCACCCCGTCCGACTCGCACGTGGTCGTGACGACGAAGGTGGGGCCCGGCATCGACCCGGAATCGGGCGAGTTCTACCACGCGGAGACGGCCGACCAGCTGCGAAGCCAGGTCGAGGACAATCTGCGGCTCCTGGGCCGCGACCACCTCGATGTGGTGAACCTGCGCATCGCGCGGCGGGACGAGGATTCGATCGTCGACCGCTTCGGCGCACTGGCGGACCTGCGCCGCGAGGGCCTCATACGGCATCTGGGCCTGTCCAACGTGCGCCGGCAGCACCTGGACCAGGCCGAGTCGATCGCGCCGGTCGTCTGTGTGCAGAACGGCTACGCCCTCGACATCCGGCGCCGCGACGACGACCTGCTGCTCGAGTGCGCACGTCGGGGCATCGCCTTCGTGCCGTTCTTCTCCCTGGCCGGCGAGAAGCCCCTGGAGGGCGCGACGAGCGACCATTCACGGACCGTGCGTATGCTCGCCCAGCTGCGCCACGCGACGCCCGAGCAGGTGCGCCTCGCCTGGACCCTGCACCAGGGGCAGCACGTGCTCGCCATTCCCGGCACCGGGGACATCCACCACCTCGAGCAGAACGTCGCCGCCGCCTCGATCCGCTTCAGCAACCACGAACTCGTGACGCTCGACGCCGACACCGACTGAATCCGAGCCCCCACACCCCTTGACCGGGTCGATCCGGCGATGCATACTCAACTAACAAGTTGTTCAACGTAGAGGTTGAATATGAGCACCACCGATGACGCCCTCGACAGCGCATTCGCCGCGCTGGCCGACCCGGTGCGCCGCTCGATCATCGCCCGGCTGAGCCGCGGACCCGCAACGGTCGGCGAACTGGCCGAGCCGTTCGAGATCACCATGCAGGCGGTCTCCAAACACATTCACACCCTGGAGCGGGCGGGGCTGGTCACTCGCACCCGCGAGGGCACCCGCCGACCCGTGCACCTCGTGGCGGAGCGGCTCGAGGCCATGACGGCCTGGATCGACCGCTATCGCCTCATTCACGAGCAGCAATACCGCCGGCTCGACGCCCTGCTCGCCCAAGACCACAAGGAACGCTCATCATGACCAACCAACTGATCATCAACGCCCCGGACGGCGTGCCGTGGGTCGAATTCACCCGCGAATTCGACGCGCCGGCTGCAGCGGTATTCAACGCTCACCGCGACCCAGACCTGGCCCGCAGGTGGTATGGCCCCGACACCCTGGAGACGACCATCGACCGCCACGAATTCGCGCCCGGCGGCCGCTATCGCTACGTCCAACGAGACTCCGAAGGCGTCGAATACGGCTTCCACGGTGTGTTCCACACCGTGCGCGACGACGACCTGATCGTCCAGACCTTCGAATACGAGGGCGCACCCGACCAGGTCCTGCTGGAGTTCCTCCACTTCGAGAGCCTGCCCGGCGGTCGAAGCCGGCTGCACGGCAGGAGCACCGCCCCGAGCGTCGAGGCTCGCGACGCGATGATCGAGAGCGGCATGGAGCACGGTATGAAGGAGGGCTACGACCGGCTGGAGCGCCTCTGCTCCCAGCCGGTCGGCAGCTCCTGAGCCGAGCGGTCGGGTCGGCGTCGCCGGGATGTCGACCCGACCGCGTCACTCGTCCGGCATCGGGGCGATCGCGACGACCGAGAGGTATGCCGCGCGACCGGCACCCCGCTCGGCTCCGATGGCGATCCAGCGGTCCCGCAGTGCCGTCAGTTCCGCGCGCAGCCGTGCGGCCTCCGCGCGGCTCAGGCGCATGGTGAAGGAGCTCTGGATCGCGTCCTCGGGCACGTCGCCTCCCGCGACGCCCCGGTCGTAGGTGATTCCGGCGGCGCTGGGCTCGGTGCGATGGATTCGCAGGTCGCCGCCATGCACGAGCTCGGGATAGTTGCGGGTGAACGCCCAGGTGAGACCACGATTCATCTCCTGCATCTGCGTCTCGAAGGTTCCGGGCGGCAGCGCTAAGGCCGGGATCACGAATTCATCTGCGACACAGCGGTATCGCCGGATCGGCCGACCCGGCCGCTGCACCACCTCGACCACCTCGACGAGACCGACGTCGAGAAATCTGCGAGTCCAGTAGTGCACGCGTTGCACACTGCGCTCGACATGCTCGGCCGCCTCACTCACTGAGCGGGTCTGCCCGAGATACGCCTCGAGATACAGGCCGGCCTGCTCGGCCATCAACACCTTCACGGCCTTCGGATCGGTCACTTCCAACGGATCGCTCACCTACTCAGGATATTGCGTTGTCATCGAAGTAGGTGGATGCATACGGTCACAGGCGTGCTGAAATCCTGGAGATCATGGCGCCGCCGGGAGGTGACGTTCTGGCGGGCCGCATGGCGTGCCTCCGCCCTGATCACGCTCGGCTGCTCGGGCCTGGTCGTGCTCGGCGCCGTCGCGACGTATGCGGTGATGCTCGGCTCCGCGCAGGTCGTCGCCGCTGCCGTGCACGGCAGGCTCGACGTCACCTGGCTGGCGATCATGCTGGCGGCACTCGTCATTCATCCGCTCGCCGAGACGTGGACCGACCCGCTCGCAACGGCCCACCAGGAGCGGATGGTGCGCCGGCAGCACGAGTTGCTCGCGGAGGCGGCGCTGCGGCCGCACGGCATCGGCCATCTGGAGGACGCCCGGCACAGCGCCGACCTGCACAGTCTGATCACCTTCATCCGGGGCGAACTCGGCCTGCACACCATGCGCTCGGTGTGGGAGGCCCTGACCTTCCGGCTCCAGGGTCTCGCCGCACTGCTGGTGGTCGCGAGGTGGTCCTGGCCGGCGGCCATCGTGCTCGCCGTCGCGCAAATCGCGCACTCCCGCGTCTTCTCCCGCTACCTCGACGTGATCCAGAAGGACCTGCTCGAGGACTCGTCGATCGAGCGCCGCCGGGCGGCCTATCTGCGCTCGTTCACCCTGGATCGCTCCAAGGGCAAGGAGGTCCGCCTGTTCGGCCTCACCCGGTGGGCGATCGAGGCATACTCGGCCGCCTGGTATGCCGCGATGGAAGGCATCTGGCGCCGGCGGACCGCGGCGGTGCGGCCGGTCTA
>CAYPQR010000206.1:0-2383 GCA_964412865.1 uncultured Intrasporangiaceae bacterium | reverse complement strand
CGCGTCGCCGTCATCTTCCAGGATTTCGTGCGCTACCAGCTCGATCTGCGCACCAATGTCGCCCTACCTCTCGTGGCGGCCGGCCGGCGGGACGACGCGGCCACGCAGCGTGCCCTCGAGGATGCGGCGGGCACCGACGTGTTGCACCGCGTCGGCAACGACTGGTCGACGATCCTCGACCCCGCATACGCCGGAGGCACCGACCTGTCCGGCGGGCAATGGCAGCGCGTCGCGCTGGCCCGCGCGCTCGCCGCCGTCGATGCCGGCGCCGGAGTCCTCGTGCTCGATGAACCCACGGCGGCGCTCGACGTGCGGGCAGAGGCCCAGATCTTCTCCCGGTTCCTCGACGTGACGCGCGGCGTGACGTCGATCCTGGTGAGCCACCGGCTGTCCAGCGTGCGGCATGCGCAACGCATCGTGGTGCTCGGGCCGGACGGGGTGGTCGAGGACGGCTCACACGACGAACTGATGGCGCAAAACGGCAGCTACGCCGAGATGTTCCGGCTGCAGGCGTCGCGATTCGCCGCGGCCGGCGCGGAGGAGGTGGTGACCGATGCGTGAGGCGTGGCGCGATCTGCGCGTCGTGCTCTCCGCCTCGTGGCGGATCAGCCGCAGGTCCGCGATCATTGCGCTGGCGGAGCCGGCCGCGAACGTGTTCCAAATGCTCACACCACTGTTCGCCGGGCTGCTGGTGGACGCCGTGGTGCGCCACAGCCTGGCCAGCCTGCTCGTCGCAGTCGGTGGTCTCACGCTCGGCCAGGGCATCGCGTTCCTCCTGATCGTGCTCGGCGTCGAGGCGCGCCTGCGGCTGACCGAACGCGTCGGCCACGAGTTCGACGTGCAGGTCGCCCTGCTCTCGGGCAATGCGGCAACCCTGGACCATCTGGAGGATCCGGCGGCCCAGGACACGGTGCAGGCACTCAGCGAACGCCTGGGTGTGCTCGGGTTCGCCTACAACTCGGCGGTGAACGGTGTACGGACCGTGGTGATGCCGCTGACGACCCTGATCGTCGCCGCGGTCGCCGACCTGCGCCTGCTGCTGCTCGTCGTCATCGCGGCGCCGACCGCGTGGGCGGCGCGACGCAGCATGCGCTGGGAGGAGCGGGCGGAGGAGCAGGCCGGCGAGCCCGGCCGGCTGAGCGACCACCTGATCGGCCTGACCCTGTCTCCGACGCCCTCGGCGGAACTGCGGGTGCTCGGGGCACGCCGGCACATCCTGGATCTGCTCGGGTCGGCGACCACCGCGTGGCGGCGTCCCTACACCCGAGCCGAATCCAAGTCGGCGTCCCTCGTGAGCCTGGTGTCGCTCGCATACCTGCTCGCCGCGGCCGCACTGCTGATCTGGATCCTGCACGACACCGTCCATGGCCGTGTCGGTGCGGGTCAGGCCGCCACCGCGGTGCTCGTCATCGGGCAGCTGCGCGACAGCATCGGCCAGATCCAGTCGTCGATCTCGTTCCTCGCGACCTCGGTGCGGGCCGCCGGGCGCTACCGCCGGCTGCGGGAATACACCGACCGCGTCGCGGCCGAGCACGCCGGAGCCGCCAGACCGCCCGAGCGGCTGCGCACGGGCATACGACTGGACGACGTGTCGTTCACGTATCCCGGCTCGACGCGACCGTCCCTGGAGCATGTCGATCTCGACCTGCCCGCCGGCACGGTCGTCGCGGTCGTCGGCGAGAACGGTGCCGGCAAGTCGACCCTCGTCGGCCTGCTGACCGGCATGCATGACGTCGACTGTGGCCGGATCCTGGTCGACGGCGCCGACCTGCGCGACCTCGACCTCGACGCCTGGCGGGCGCACTGCTCCGGGGCCTTTCAGGATCACGCCCGGTTCGAGCTCACGGCGGGTGAGGCCGTCGCCCTCGGTGAGCTCGAATCGCCGCAGTGGCCGGATGATTCGTCGGTCGTCGCAGCTCTCGATCGTGCGGCTGCCACGGATGTGCTGGAGGCCCTCCCGAGCGGGCTGCATACGCAACTCGGCACGGCGTGGCCGGGCGGGGTCGACCTGTCCGGCGGCCAATGGCAGCGACTGGCCATCGCGCGAGGCATGATGCGCGCCGATCCGCTGCTGCTCGTGCTCGACGAGCCCACCTCGGCGCTCGACCCGGCGACCGAGCACGCGCTCTTCGACAGCTACGTGCGCGCCGCTCACGAGGCGGAAAGGCGCGGTGGGATAACCCTTCTGGTCACCCACCGCTTCTCGACGGTCGCCGCCGCCGACCTCGTGGTCGTGCTCGAAGCCGGGCGGGTCGCCGAGGTCGGCACGCACACCGAGCTCATGCTCGCCGGCGGCACCTATGCCGAGTTGTATGCGCTGCAGCGCGACGGCTATGCGCCCTCCCGCCCGGGGTGACTCCACGCCACCCTTGGCTGGTCGAGT